>JANMOF010000262.1:0-5352 GCA_031368925.1 Leptospiraceae bacterium | reverse complement strand
CGAGAGCTGCCATTGAAAAGAAAAGCGAGATTAAGTAAATCTGCATGTCTTTGAATTTTGAGATGTCTCTTAACGTTCTTACAACTGTGTCAAATCCAATTCGAACATACGACTTACCGGGAGGCTTCTCAACTGCTGCCCCATATTCTTTTAAGAAAAGAAAAGTAGGAATTCCTGCTATTAAAAAGAAGGCTGCCGTATACGGACCAACCATTCGAAGTGCTTGGAAATTTTCAGTGGTGATTTCGCCGAGTCCCGAAACAAGTGCCACACTTGCTACTCCGCCGAAATACCCAATTCCCCAGGCATAGCCAGAAATTTTTCCAAGATCATCTTTAGGTCCAAGGAAAGGAAGAAAGCTAGACGCAATGTTTTCACCCGATGCAAAGAAGAAATTGGACGCGACGATTAGAAAGAAAGCAAGACCAATTGAACCAAAGCCAGGCTCTGCAACAAACCAGAGAAGTGCAGTTGCACTAATGCACCCGAGAAAACTTCCGAGTAGGAATTTTTTCTTGCGAGCTGAAAAATCTGTAATTGCACCGAGGATCGGTCCTGTTACTACGACTAGCATATAAGAAATAAAAAGAGCTATACCCCAAAGAAGATTTCCTTCCTGGTAGGGATTATTTGGATTCGTTCCTGCTGGAACTACGAGTCGACTGAATACATCACAATAGATTACACTTATAATTACGGTTGTGTAGGAGGAGTTTGCAAAATCAAACATACACCATCCGAAAAGCTCCTTAAAGGAAACTCTTTCTTTTACTTCCATTTAAACCTCGCTTACGCTGCTTTTGTTATTTTAACTAATAATAGCTTAGTAGTATCAATAAATTTACTTGCCAAATGGCAAGAAATATTTACTATCTTCGGTGTTTCTTTTCCATCTAATAATATAGGAGTTTTCCATGTCGGACGAAATAGATCTTTCTAGTCTTTATGCCATGATGCGTCCCAAAAAAGTTTGTCTTTGTAAATCCGTTACAGAGGCACAGCTTGTGGCGGCAATTGAAAACGGGTGTGATAGTATGGAAAAGCTAATCGCTACTACAAATGCTTCTACCAATTGTGGGACTTGCTCTGGAGCAGTTCGTGCAATCTTTCATCGAGAAATGGATAAGAAAAAATCCGAAATCCCTAACGCCCAGTGAAATTTCAATTAGCGATTAACATGGCTATGACGCTCGACGGCAAAGTAGCAAGACCAGACGGAAAATGGTATGGGCTTTCTTCGCGTGATGATAAGAAGAAAATGGATTACTACCGAAGCCAGTCAGATGCTTTGATACTTGGAAAAAATTCGTTACTCAATGATGATCCTGTCATTAAACTTCGCTACGTAGAAGGCAAAGACCCATTACCCGTAATTCTACTTCGAAAAGGAATCATTCCAAAAACTAAAAAAGTTTTTTCTCATACAACAGTGCGCCCACTCGTGATTTGCCTTAGGGACAATGAAGATTCTGTTCGAGAAGAGTTAGGTGAAGTTGCCGAAATCTTCTCTATAGAGGGTAATGACATTTTACCAATAGATGTAATTACTATTTTAAAAGAAAGAAATCTCAACCGAGTATTATTGGAAGGTGGTCCTACTTTAAATTATGCTTTTCAGAAAGCTGGTTTAATTGATGTAATTAATCTTACTATCGTTCCTTTTCTAATTGGAAAAAGAAATCTTCCTTCTATCGTAGACGGTGAATTTGAATTTCCAGATTTCGCAGCGGATAAATGGAATTTGACTCACTGCGAAAAATTGGGTGATGAAGTATTTTTAAAATACGAGAAGAAATAATTTTATTTTCATATTTTGAGGAAACTCGATATATAGCGTTCAGGGAGGCTGGAATGAGGCTAGGAGTAAGTAAACTCTGGTTATAAAAATAAGTCTTTTGAAAAATTAAGAAGTTGTAGAAGTAAAGCCTATTTTAATAATGATGAAATCATGAAATCAATATTTATCTTACTAATTCTATTTTTATTTTCTTGTGTAGAAAAGGAAACCAATCCAGAAAAAGAAATTATTACAACCATTCTAAATTCCAAACAAGAAATCGAAAACTATAAAGTAGCAAACGAGACTCTTTGCAAGGATAGCAAATGTTTATTTCTCGCTTTCTGGGATTTCGATGGAACAATTCTTAAAGGAGATTGCTCGGAGGGATTAGAGGAAAATGGGAAAGAAATCTACAAAGGACTCATTGAGCTAGGAGTAGAAAAAGACTTTGCTAAAGACTACAAAGGAAAAGACGGATTAACCGCTCTCAAAAAAGAATTTGCCATTCTGGAAAAAAAAGATATAGGAGAAGCTTATCTTTTTGCACCTAAAATTTTTGCGGGTAATGAAGAGATTGCGATGCAAAGTTTTGCGAAAGAATATTTTAAAAACGTATTGCAAAAATACTATTTCCCTTCATCAGTTCGCATTTTAGAAAAGCTAAAAGAAGCAGGAGTTAAATCGTATATAATTTCCGCGAGTGCAGACTTTTTTGTAAAAGGTAGCATTGGAACAACTCCAGTCGAGGCAGATTCTATTTTTGGGATCAAGATGAAAATTGAAAATGGAAAAATTACACCTAAAGAAATTCCACCAATTACCTATGCAGAGGGCAAACGTAAAAGAATTGAGTTAATTGTAGAAAATATTTTGAAGGAAAAAAAAGCAGACCATGTTTTTGTATTGGCTGGATTTGGAAATAGCTTTAAAACCGATGGTGCCTTTTTAACCTACATAGCAGAACAAAAATTACAAGCAGGTAAACCTATTTCTGTTATGGTTAATGGTGGTAATCCGCCCGATAGTTATAAAGGAAGATTCAAAGAAGTACATTTCGATTTGATAAAATTGCTTTCCGTTGACTAATTGATCCCTTACAAATAAATATCATCTCAGCGGCTAACGGCGAAAACTGTAAGGTTAGCGGAGATGCCCAGCAACCGGCTCCAAAAATTGGGCTGAGCATCCAGAGGATAAGTCTACTTGCGTTTCGAAAAATCTCGCCTGTTCTAGTGGCATCTGCACAAATGGAAAATGCCACTAGTATTTCTACTAACTTGCATCTGGGATATTTTTTTTGAAAGAATTCAAATAGTCCCATAGTATCCATTTTTTTACATAGATGTAGTTTCTAAGCCTTGTATTTACAAGAAGTGCAATTATCATTGTGCTAAAAAGACACCAGACTGCAGGACGTTCATTTATATTTGTAGTCGTCAAGCTCGCTAAGAAGGGTCCAACCAAATAATGATAGCCTACCCATTTCCATGATCCATAAATTACTGGAACGACAAACGCAGCAACGATATACCAAATAAATCCTTCGTTAAATCCATTTAACAAAACGTTCCAACCGATATGCCATTCCCCTCGGAAGGCACAGGTTTCCGTATGACTGCAAAGGGGAGTCCCCAATTCACAATGACCCAGTAAGCCATACATTGGCAAGAGTCGGATTAAACAGAGAATAGCCGCTATCCCGCAAAAAGCATATACATATTTTTGAATTTTATCCCTAATATCCCTATCTATAAAAGCCATTCCTAACATATTGATAAAGAAAGGCTGGAAGCATATATGAGCTACTGCCAGTCGAGTGAATAATAAATTGTAAGTATTCCCACACGCACCTACCACTGCGTAGGTTACTGCCTGTAATCCTTCCATTAACACGAAATACGCGACCGGTAAATATATTTCTTTTGGCTCCCCCTTTTTTTTGAGATAATAGGCACTTGAAAGTCCACCAACAGCTATTGCTGCACTTGCTTCACCACTCCAACACATAAGTAATTCTCCTTTTTAGTAAATTCATGGTTGAACGTATCTAAAAATAAATTGTTTTGCTTGAATATAGCGGCTACTCTAAAATAAGCTGTTGAATAAAACGGTCATTTACTTTTAATTCTAGCCGTTTTGTTCAAGTAAATATGAAAATAGAAGAAGAAAACAAACTCAGCTATCAAAATTCACTTTATCTCTGGGATTCGGAAATCCTGTTTTTATCATGGGAAAATATAGCCTGGTTTATGGATAATTCATTTCATAAACTTCCCGCAGCATTTATCATCATTCTCATTGACCAAACTTCCGAGATTACTACTGATACAGGGCAAGTCATAAAATATTCAGGGCTACTCGTTCCGCCTAACGTAATTTATAAAAATGAAACAGTAGATGCATTTCTTTTAATTCTGCAAATTGATCCAGATTCTGTTTATTTTCATTCAATGCTTGAAATATTCGATAAGGGGATTACTACATTTAACCCCGAAAAAATTCCTGACCTCGGAGAAAAGATAAGAAAAATAATCAAAGAGAGCGCAACTGATTCAGAAGTTTTCTCGTTGAAGGAATCTATTCTACAAACTATACGAGCAGAAAATCAACTTACAAAAACATACAAACCTTTGGACAATAGAGTTTTATTAGCAATTGACTATTTAAAAAAAATACCTGATTTAACAGAAAATACCAGCCTTCAATATTTAGCTAATCTAGTTGGATTATCCCAGGATAGGTTTCGACATTTGTTTACGAATAATATGGGCGTATCAATTAGAAGATATATCCTGTATCTGCGAATCCGCAAAACCGCCTTTTATTTAAACCAGGGAATGAATCTCACGAGAGCAGCGCATAACGCCGGTTTTGCGGATCAGCCTCATCTAACCCGCACATTTCGGGAAATGTATGGGAATAATCCTTCTTCTATGTTCTTGCGAGAGAATAAAATTATGATTCATTTTTACGATTGAAAAAATAAAAAAAGGAATTTTTATGAAATATAGTATATTGGTTTTAGTTTTTACTTTATCGGCATGTGTTACTTACCCGACACGCGAAGAGGATAAGGGCAACGGAAATAAAAAAAATGCTGCTCTTGATTACTTTAAAGATAGGGCAATGGATTTTAGGGATATAATAACAGTAACCGGTTCGTTTGGTTTACTCGGTGGAGCAAAAGCACAGGTGGGTCCGGTTGGCGTTGGTCTTTATGCTGAAGACGGGGGCGGTCTTGGACATTCAGGTATACCGCTTGCCGTAGAGGGGGGACTTAGAAACGGGGAAGCGGGAGAGCACGGAACGCGCGAATTAATTTTTGTAGTGAACAAAACATCGAGTAACCCCTCTGACAGTGATAAACTACTTCGGGCAGGTGATAGATGTAAGAGTTACGAAAACTCGTTTGATAATCTTTCTTCTTATACTAGAATCGGTGTGGGAGGTGGATTATTTCTTGGCGCAAAATTAGAAGTAAACCCAGGAGAGCTTTTGGATTTTATTCTAGGAATTTTCCTGATAGATATTTATCGAGATGATATTTATTTAAAGGGAAAAAAGAAATGCAC
>JANMOF010000261.1:0-20017 GCA_031368925.1 Leptospiraceae bacterium | reverse complement strand
TTATATAATAAAGGAACCAACCATATTAATTCTTTCCGTCTGGCATAAAAAGAGAAATCCAGAATTTCTAAAGAAGACTACTGAAATAAGAAACGAGAATGAATAAAATATTACTCGTCTTTTTTATAATTGCTTCAACATTTATTTATTGTGATGCAAGTTTTCAATGTTATGAACAATCTAATAGAATACGTCCAGGTTTCTGTGAACTATTGTCTGTTGGAATTTATCAAGGTGTTACTTCAACACAAAGAGAATTAACTGCTGATCAAATGAAAAATTGGTTAATAATTTGCGAAAAACAACAACGGGATAGAGAGACATGTGATAGTAAATCTCAATACTGGCCTTTGCCAAAAAACTTCAATCAGGGTAAAAATAGGGGATTATGAAAACGTCAGAACGCATAGAATTTGCGGTTAATAAGTATTATCTTTAGAATATGGTGCCAGATTGATTCTAACAAAGTGTTGTAATGCTAATAAATTTTACTTCGTTTAGTTCATAACACATTTTTATGAATAAGGAAGGAGCATTCCATTTTTGCTTTAAGCTTTTAATTTGTGTAGATAAATAGGAAAATTGATATTTAACTTTATAAGAGTAACATTAGTTTCATATTCAATAGAAGGAAAATTATAATTCAACCTTGAGATGATAGACAAAAATCGGTTTACCCAAATTAAACCGATTTATGAAAACCAAAATGCTTATTACTATGTTTTCAAGTTTAAAGTCTTTGAACCTCATTGGGCGGCTAAGGATAATTGGATGTTGGGAGTAGTTGACCCTTATTTTGATAATAGCGAACCATTTGATTTTGCGACAGCAACTTACAGTAGGTTTAAAAGTCTCGAAACAACCTCACCTGAAAAAGAAGCAAAATGGGTTCATGAAAATATTGAATTGAAATTATTAAAGTAAAGATTTTCAAAATATCTTCTATCTGTGTTCAGTCCTCCCTTCGCTCCAAGTATTCGCTACCAACGACTTAGCATGTTAATAAGTGGTATTCTTTTCCATTTCCATAAAATTGACATTGGACTCGCCCACCATGAAACGAAACATTCGAAATATAGGAATCTTTGCCCATGTGGATTCAGGAAAGACCACGCTTACAGAGAGAATTTTATTTGAAGCGGGAGAGATATATAGCCCGGGTTCAGTCAATGAAGGCACGACAGAGAGTGATAGGCTACCGGAAGAGATAGAGCGAGGGATTTCAATTGCTGCAAGTACAATACAGGTTAGGTATAAACTAAAAGGGAAAAAGTTTTTTTTAAATTTAATAGATACTCCTGGTCACTTAGATTTTTATGCACAGGTGCAGAATTCTTTATTAGCCGTAGATATCGCCGTATTACTCTTGGACATAACGACGGGTATCCGCTCACAGACAGAGATGTTACTCGATGAGATTACCAATCAAAAAATTCCGCTTATTGTATTTATCAACAAGATAGATAAAGCAGAAGATTTGAAAGTTTTTTTAGACGGACTAAACACAACTCTCTCTAGAAAATTGCACCCAGTCTTTTTAATTCGAGATGAATATAAAAATCAAATCGAATATATTTTACAAAAAAAAGAAATAGAAGAAGAGATTGAGCTTCCATTCATTGAGTGGAATGATAAGCTAATTGATTCTTATTTTAAGAAACCATCCAAGAAAATCATTTTAGATGGTTTAAATCAAGGATTTCAGTCCTGTCATATAACACCTCTCTTTGCAGGAAGTGCTCTGCATGGTTCAAGTGTCAAAGAGCTAATAGACTTTATTTGCTTACAGGATTTTCATCGTCGTCATTCAGAAGAAGAGGGAGTTAAGGGTGTTTTATTTAAGAGATCTTTACACCCTGATCTGGGAAAAGTTTATTTTATTAAGCCATATGAGCCTGTTCGTTCGGGGGATTATTTGTATTCCCTGGATAAAAAATTTAAAATTGGAGCTATGTATGAATTGACTCCAAATGAAATACTAAAGCTAGATATCGTGGACGACTATTCGATATTTGCCGCCACTATTTCTGAGCATTCTTCTTTAGACACAGGCTCACTTTATGCGAAAAAGCAGGATGTGCATATAAATCCAATTGTGCCTAATAATGAGTATGTGCTAATGCTCGAGCCAAATACCTGGGAAGGAAAAGAAATTCTGCGCTCTGGTCTTGAAAAATTAGTCTGGGAAGATTTCGGTTTAACTTTTAGAGAGAAAACAGAGACTGGGCAGTTCGAGCTTAGGGGAGCAGGGGAGCTTCATTTAGAAGTTGCCATCGAAAGATTGAAAGAATTTATCTCAGAAATTTTTACTTTCGGCAATTTAAGGGTTGCCAGATACGAAAAATTTAAAAACATGGCTATAACGGTAATTTTCGAACACTCTGCTTTTAATCAAAAGTTGAAGAGTGGGACTCTAATTAGTTCCCTTGAGAAAAGTCCTGATTTTTCAAGTTCTGTCCTTTGGGAATGTGAACTTGAGGAGGATTATAAGTCCTCTGTAGAATCGGCGTTTTACGAAGTATTATCTAATGGAAGTAGCGGTAATCCAGTTCTTGGAGTAAATCTCCGAGCCCTCTCATACGAGAGACCTGATATTACTGGCGACTTTACGTCCAACCTGCTTAAGGTGGCCATCATTAGTGGTATTAAGTCTTACATACCTGGAAATACAATTGAAATCGGACCATTGTGTCAGTTTGAAATTGTTATTCCTGAACCATTTTATGGTTCTGTTTTGGTAGTTCTCGGTAAGAGAAATGCTAAGATAGTAAAGACGGATATTGTTTATGGCAATAAATCTTTACTAATTTGTGAAGCTGCCGCAGAAAACATGCTTGGCTTCACAAGTGCTTTACGAAACATGACAAAAGGAAAAGGTTTTTTGTCTCAAAAAACTATATTCACCTCGTTGTCACATTTCGAGTTTTAAATTTTATTTTTTTGAGAAATATTTTAGGAGTTATTTAGAGATGGCTAAGGAAAAATTTGATAGAAGTAAACCACACTTAAACGTTGGAACAATAGGTCACGTTGACCATGGTAAAACAACTCTAACTGCAGCAATCACAGCTACGCTTGCTAAATCAGTTGGTGGAAAAAATAAAGCTATTAAGTACGATGAAATTGACAATGCCCCTGAAGAAAGAGAAAGAGGGATTACAATCGCTACTTCTCATCAGGAATATGAAACAGTTAATCGTCATTATGCTCACGTTGATTGTCCAGGTCACGCGGATTATGTTAAGAACATGATTACCGGTGCTGCTCAGATGGATGCGGCAATACTTGTAGTATCTGCAACTGATGGAGCAATGCCACAAACAAAAGAACATATCTTATTAGCGCGTCAAGTAGGTGTTCCTTATATCATTGTATACCTCAATAAAGCAGATCAGTTAAAAGACGATGAAAGAGCTGAAATGATTGAAATGGTCGAAGAAGAAATTCGTGATCTTTTGAAAAAATACAGCTTCCCTAAAGAAGGTCAAGGAGAGATTCCAATTATTCATGGTTCTGCTCTAAAAGCTCTCGAAGGGGAAGATTCTGAACTCGGAATGAAATCTGTTCTTAAATTGATGGCAGCTCTTGATTCCTATGTTCCAAATCCAAAACGTATTACTGACAAGCCATTCTTAATGCCAGTGGAAGACGTATTCTCTATTACTGGTCGTGGAACTGTTGCTACTGGTAGAGTTGAAACTGGAATCCTAAAAATCAACGAAGAAGTTGAAATTGTTGGAATTAGAGATACAGCGAAAACTGTTGTAACTGGTATCGAAATGTTTCGTAAATTACTCGATCAAGCTGAAGCTGGTGACAACATCGGTGCTCTTCTTCGTGGAACTAAGAAAGAAGATATCGAAAGAGGACAAGTTCTTGCTAAACCAGGAACCATTACTCCACATAAAAAGTTTACTGCGGAAGTATATGTATTAACCAAAGATGAAGGCGGTCGTCATAAACCTTTCTTCAACAACTATCGTCCACAGTTCTATTTTAGAACCACTGACATTACTGGCGTGTGTGCATTACCTGCTGGAATGGAAATGGTTATGCCTGGGGATAACGTATCGGTGACAATCGAATTGATTCACCCGATTGCAATGGACAAAGGATTAAACTTTGCTATTCGCGAAGGTGGGAAGACTATCGGCTCAGGCGTTGTGGCTGATATAATTGAGTAAAAGTATGACTGGACAAAGAATTAGAGTTAAACTTAGAGCGTTTGATCACAAGTTAGTGGATCAATCTACTTATGAAATCGTTGCGACTGCAAAAAGAACAGGCGCAACTGTTTCGGGTCCGATCCCGCTCCCAACTAAAATTGAGAAGTTTACAGTACTAAGATCGCCTCACGTGAATAAAAAATCACGTGAGCAATTCGAAATGAGAACACATAAAAGACTTATCGATATCTTAAACACAAATGAAGATACAGTGGAAGCGTTAATGAAACTTCAACTCCCTGCAGGTGTATCGGTAGATATTAAGTCTTAAGGAATAATTATGACTAACGGTTTAATTGGTAAAAAATTAGGCATGTCGCATATATATGCGGAGAACGGGAATATGATTCCTGTGACTGTAATAGAAGTGGGTCCTTGTTTTGTTTCTCAGGTAAAAACTGTAGAAACAGACGGATACTCGGCTGTTCAGTTAGCTTTTGGTAATACGAGAGAAACACAACTCACAAAGCCAGAAGTATCTCATCTTGCCAAAAACAATATCTCTCCTATGAGATATTTAAAAGAATTCGAACTAACAGGGGATGCTCCTTCTGCTGGTTCTGAAATTAAAATAGCAGATATTTTTAAAGACAATGACATTGTAAAAGTAACTGGAATTAGCAAGGGGAAAGGATTTCAAGGGGTTGTGAAAAGATATGGTCACAGAGGTGGTCCTGCTGCTCACGGTTCTAGATTTCACAGAGCGCCTGGATCTATGGGTGCTAATTCAACCCCTTCAAGAGTATTTAAAGGGATTAAGTTGCCAGGTAGAATGGGAAGTGCGAAGACTTCTATCAAGAATTTGAAAATTGTAAAAGTTTACGAGGATAAGAACATACTTTTAGTATCAGGCTCTGTTCCAGGTCCTGAAAAATCAATCATTACGATTGAGAAGTTGTAAAAGGGAAAGGAATTTATATGAAAGCCAGGAAATATTCTAAAACCGGACAATCTCTTGCTGAAGTAGAACTACCAAGCGAAATCTTTACAAATAAGATTAGCAAAGGTGCAATCTACGATGCAATCAAAGCAGAGAATGCAAATCTACGTTCCGGAAATCATTCTACAAAAGATAGAGGCGAAGTGAGTGGGGGTGGTAAAAAACCATGGTCACAAAAAGGAACTGGTCGTGCTAGACAGGGTTCTTCTCGTGCTCCTCATTGGGTTGGCGGTGGTGTGATTCATGGTCCAAAACCAAGGGATTATTCCATTCCTCTTTCTCGTAATGTCAAGAGGGTAGCAGTTGTTTCTATTCTAAATAAAAAAGCATCTGAGAGTAAAATCAATATATTAGAAGATGTTTCAATGACAAAGTTTAGCACCAAAGATGTATTTAACCTGTTTAAAACGATGGGTGTCACAAATGGCAACTTTAGTCTAGTGGTTTCTGGCGAGGATAAATTCCTCAAAGCATCCGCAAGAAATATCCCTACTCTCAAGTATGTGAATGCAAAGAGAATCGTATGTAGAGACATTCTTTATAATAACAATCTGATTATTACTGAGAGTGCCTTGAAAGATATAGTAAATCAATACAAGGATGCAAGTAAATGAATATAGATAGTATAATCATTGCTCCTATCATTACTGAAAAGTCGCAATCTGCCCAAGAAATCGGAAAAGATATCGGAAAAAGAACTGTAAAGTATACTTTCAAAGTTCACCCAGATGCAAACAAGGTAATGATAAAAGAAGCAGTTAAAAAAATCTTTCAGGTTACACCAACATCAGTGAATGTAATCATGTATCATGGCAAAATGAAAAAATTCAGAAATTTTCCTTCTAGAAGACCACATTGGAAAAAAGCAATCGTTACCTTTGATAATGGTGCAGTTCTAGAATTTGGTAAGGGAGTTTAAGTATGGGTATCAGAAAATTTAAACCTACTACTGCGGCTACTCGTTATAAATCCGTTCTGGATTTTGCAGAGATAACTGTAGATAGACCACACAAACCACTCACAACTTCGTTAAATTACAACGCAGGTCGTGGTGATGGTGGTAAAATTTCCGTTAGACGCAAGGGTGGACGCGTTAAACGCAAATATAGAATTATTGATTTTAAAAGAGTTAAATACGGAATTCCGGCAGTTGTAAAAACTTTAGAATATGATCCGTACAGAACTTCTTTCATAGCTTTGATTTCTTACAGAGATGGAGAATTCGCTTACATCCTCGCTCCAGAAGGAATGAAAGTAGGTGATGTTATCGTTTCTGGTGAGAATGCTGAAATCAAAGTTGGAAATTCACTTCCACTTGATAAAATTCCTCCTGGAACTGATGTTCATAATATTGAATTGAATCGTGGTAAAGGAGCTCAAATGGCTCGCACTGCTGGTTCTTTTGCAACTGTGTCTGCTAAAGATGGGGACTATGTTACTCTGAAACTTCCTTCTACTGAAGTTCGAAAAGTTCGTAAAGAATGCTTCGCAACTATTGGTATCGTTGGAAACAAAGATCATAACTTGGTTTCAATTGGTAAAGCAGGTAGAAACAGATGGTTAGGAAAAAGACCAAAAGTAAGAGGGGTTGTAATGAACCCAGTCGATCACCCGCATGGTGGTGGGGAAGGTAAAACTTCCGGTGGTAGACATCCTGTTAGCCCTTGGGGTCAACCTGCAAAAGGTTATAAGACCAGAAGAAAAGCAAGACCTAGCGATAAGTTTATCGTGCAAGGTAGAAAAAGAAATAGGAATAGAGGAAATTAATTTATGTCCAGAAGTCTTAAAAAAGGTCCTTTTATCGATGACCATTTAATGCGCAAGATCACCAAAATGAATTCGGAAGGAAATAAAAAGCCTTTCAAAACTTGGTCAAGAAGAAGCACAGTATTCCCTGATATGATTGGGCATACCGTGATGATTCACAATGGGAATAAATTTATTCCGGTATATATCAATGACAACATGGTTGGACATAAGTTAGGCGAATTTGCTCCAACTAGAACTTATCGTGGTCACTCAGGCGCCGATAAGAAGGTTAAAAAATAGGAGTCTCTAATGGAAGCTAAAGCTGTAGCAAAATATGTAAGAGTTTCTGCTAGAAAAGCAAGACTAGTGGCTAATGAAGTAAGAGGCTATGATTATACAGAAGCTGTGGATATTCTTAAGTTTACTCAAAAAAGAGTAGCTGATGAAATTCTAAACGTAGTTAACTCTGCGGCGGCTAATGCAGTAGTAGCCGATGCAAAGATTGATCTAACCAAAGTTTACATCAAGAAAATTTATGTAGAAGATGGACCGATCATGAAACGTTTTAAAGCAAGAGCTAGAGGAAGAGCCTCTAGAATCAGAAAGCGTTTAAGCCACATCACAGTAGTATTATCAAATTAATAGGAAGATATTGAATGGGACAGAAAGTTAATCCAGTCGGCTTAAGAATCGGTATTACAAGAACCTGGGATTCTATTTGGTTTGCCAAAGAAGACTATACCAAGAATCTACATGAAGATATTAAAATTAGAGAATTTTTACAAGCTAAGTTTAAAAACTCTTCTCTTGTGAAAGTTGTTATCGAACGATTTCCAGAGAAAATCAACGTTAACTTACATACTGCAAAACCAGGTGTTGTAATTGGTCAAAAAGGACAAAACATTGAGAATGTGAAAACTCTTCTCAAGCCTATGTCTGACAAGCCAATCAATATCAATATTATTGAAGTAAAGAAACCAGAGACTGTTGCGCAAGCAATTGCTGAAACAATTGCAACTCAGATCGAACAACGTATGCCATTTAGAAGAGTAATGAAGGCAGAACTTAGACGAGCAATGAGAGGCGGAGTGGAAGGAATTAAAATTTCCATCTCTGGCAGATTGAATGGGGCTGATATGGCAAGAACAGAAAGTTATAAAGATGGTCGTATTCCTCTTCATACACTAAGAGCAAAGATTGATCTTGGTATGAAAGAAGCTCTGACTACATTCGGTCAAATCGGTATTAAAGTTTGGACTTATGCAGGAGATTATATCTCCAGTTCCAATGAAGAAGTAGAAGATAAATACGCTGTTAAACGTAGAACTAATTAATAGGACCCGGTAACGTATGTTAGCACCTAAAAGAGTAAAGTATAGAAAGTGGCACATCGGCAGACTGAAAGGTAAAGATGAAGTAGCCAATAAAGTTTCCTTCGGAGAGTTTGGTCTAATGGCTATTACCTCCGGAAGAATCACAGCAAGACAAATAGAAGCTGCTCGTGTATCTATCAATAGAAGAGTAAAAAGAGGCGGAAAATTATGGATTAGGATTTTCCCTCATACTCCAGTTACAAAAAAACCAGCTGAAACTAGAATGGGTAAAGGTAAAGGAAATCCAGAATTCTGGGTATCTGAAGTTCGCCCTGGAAGAGTTTTATTTGAAATGAGTGGTATTGATGAAGCAGCGGCTAAGAAGGCTTTAACTCTCGCTTCTTACAAGCTTCCCATTCATACTGAATTCGTGAAGAGGACTTTGATATGAAGTTAAAATTAAAAGACATTAAAGATGCTGATATAACTACTCAGCTTGCAGAAGCAAGAAAGGAACTAAGAACTCATCGTTTTCAATATGTAGTTGCTCGTTCTCTTGAGAACCCAATGGTAATTAGAAATTTGCGTAAGAAAGTTGCAAGACTTCTGACTGTGAAAAGAGAAAGAGAAATAGCTGCTGCGAAGGCAGCTAAGAAATAAGGATAATACTTATGGAAGAAAAAGTAGAAGTAAAAAAACGCAAAACTGTCACTGGTAAAGTAGTTAGCACTAAAATGGCTAAGACTGTTGTAATGGAAATTGAGTTTAGACAAAATCATCCTATGTTCAAAAAAATCACTCGTAAAACTTCTCGTTTGAAAGTGCATGATGAACAAGGCGAATGCAAAGAAGGCGATGTAATCGTAGCTATGGAAACTCGTCCTCTATCTAAACAAAAAAGACACAAACTTTTAAAAATTGTAGAGAGAGCGAAATAAAATGATTCAAATGCAAACTTTTTTACAGGTAGCTGATAACTCTGGAGTTAAGAGAGTTCAGTGTGTTAAGGTTCTAGGTGGATCTAAGAAACGTTATGCGACAATCGGCGATGAAATCATCGTTGCGGTGAAAGACTCACAGCCTGCATACGGACTTAGAGATTCTATTGGAAAGAAAGTTCATACAAAAGCTGTGCAAAGAGCTGTAGTTGTTAGAACCAGAAAAGAAATTAGAAGACCAGACGGAAGTTACATTCGCTTTGATGATAATGCAGTTGCTATCATTGACGAAAAAGGAAACCCAAAAGGAACACGTATTTTTGGACCGGTAGCTCGTGAACTTAGAGATAAGAAGTTTATGAAAATTATTTCTCTAGCACCAGAGGTATTATAAAATGGCGAACAAATTACCTTATCGTGGCTCTGAGCCAACGAAGTTTAAAAAAATTAAACTAAAAAAAGATGATGAAGTTATCTGTATCGGTGGTGCGGATAAAGGCAAAAAAGGGAAAATCCTTTCTATTGATAAAAGAAAAGATAGAATCTTTGTAAGTGGTATTAATAAAAGAAAGAAGTATGTTAGACCAACACAAGAAAACCCTCAAGGTGGAATCATTGAAATCGAAAATTCGATTCATATTTCCAACGTTATGCTCTATGACTCCAAAAAGAAGAAAGGAGCAAGAGTAGGTTTTGAAGTAAAGAGTGGTTCTAAAGAAAGAACTCTTAAATCGAAAGGTTAATCATGGAACAATCAAGATTAAAAAAGAAATACAACGAAGAAATTAAGCCTGCTTTGCTAAAAAAGTTTAATTTCAAATCACCTTCTCAGGTTCCAAAGATCGAAAAGATCGTTTTGAACGTGGGAATGGGCGAAGGTCATTCTAATCCTAAAGCATTAGAATCTGCATTAGATACCTTGGCTGCCATCAGCGGTCAGAGAGCAGTTAAGACTATAGCTAAGAAGTCAATCGCTGGGTTTAAGCTCAGAGAAAAGATGAATATTGGCTGCATGCTTACTCTTCGTGGGGAAAAAATGTTTGAATTTTTGGATAGGTTTATAAATGTGGCTTTACCGAGGGTTCGGGACTTCAAAGGAGTTAATCCTAAAGGTTTTGATGGTCGTGGAAACTACAATCTGAGCATTAAAGAACAAATTATATTCCCTGAAATCCAATTTGATAAAGTTCATAGTATGCATGGTATGAACATTACCATGGTAACAAGTACAAAATCTGATGAAGAGGCATACGAACTACTCGCTGGTTTCGGAATGCCCTATAGAAAAAAGTAGGAGACTTAAAATTTTATGGCTAAAACTTCCATTATAGCTCGGCAAAATAAGAAGCCAAAGTTTAAAGTTAGAACATACAATCGTTGTGCTCTATGCGGTAGACCTCGTGCTTTTATAAGAAGATTCGGAATGTGTAGAATTTGTTTTCGTGAGTTAGCTAGTACTGCTCAAATTCCAGGTGTGACTAAGTCATCTTGGTAGAATAAGGAAAAAATATATATGAGTTTATCAGATCCAATAGCAGATATGCTTACTAGAATCAGAAACGCAGGAAGTGCTAAGCACCCTGTTTGTAAAGTTTCTGGCAGTAAGATTAAAAATTCAATCCTTGCCATCATGAAGGAAGAAGGATTTATAACAGATTTTCAGGAAACAAAAGTAAACAACATTCCTGAATTCACTGTAACTTTGAAGTATGACGATACTCGTCGTCCGGTAATACGTGAAATTGAAAGAGTTTCCAAACCTGGTAGACGTGTATATATTCAATCAGAAGATATCAAACCTGTAAAGAGTAACCTTGGTATCTCGATTATTTCTACTTCCAAAGGTATTATGAGTAATAAGAAAGCTATGAAATTAAAAATTGGAGGAGAGGTTATTTGCAAGGTATCCTAATCGGATACAGCAAATGTCTTTAAGAGTATGTCTAGAGTAGGTAAAGATATAGTAACCCTCCCGGTTAAAACGGAAGTTAAGCAAGCGGGAGATAAGATTGAAGTAAAGGGTCCTCTTGGAACTTTAAACACTCCTTTATATAAAGGAATCACAATGAGTGTAGATGGCAATGTTGTTAAGTTTGCTCGTTCAAATGAAGAAAAACAAACCATCGCACTACATGGTCTCGTAAGAGCTCTATTTAATAATTGTGTAAAAGGTGTTTCCACAGGTTGGGAAAAAAACCTCGAAATCTTTGGCGTTGGTTTTAGGGCGCAGAAGAAAGGTTCTAATTTAGTAATGAACTTAGGATTTTCTCATGAAGTTGTGTTTCCTGAGCCACAAGGAATTAAGATCGATGTAGTAGACCAGTTAAAAATAAAAATCACTGGTGTAGATAGACAGCTTGTTGGTCAAGTTGCGGCAAATATCCGAGGCTTTAAAGAGCCAGAGCCTTACAAAGGTAAAGGAATTAAATATGCCAACGAGTACATCAAACGTAAAGCTGGAAAGACTGGTAAGAAATAATGATTAACAAACAAAAACATAGAGCTGGAAAAGAAAGAAGAATTGAGCGTGCAAGATTTAAGTTAAAGCAAAACGGGGATAGACCTCGTTTGGTTTTCAACAAAACAAATCGTTATTTGATCGCTCAAGTAATTGATGATACTGCTGGTACGACAATTGCGTATGCCGTATCTTCTGAAAAGAGTTTTCCTATACAAGGATTTTCAAAGAAAAACAAACAAGCAGCAACTGAGCTTGGGAAGTTGATTGCTGAAAGAGCAAAGAGCAAGGGTGTAAGCAAAGTAATGTTAGATAGATCTGGTATCATCTACCATGGAAAATTAGCTGCATTCGCAGATTCAGCAAGAAAAGAAGGATTGGAGTTTTAAATGGCATACATGGACGAAGAAGCAAAAGAGTTTAGCGAGAAAGTAGTCAAAATTGACCGCGTTGCTAAAGTAGTAAAAGGTGGTCGTAGATTTTCCTTTAACGCTTTAACTGTTGTGGGTGATTCAAAGAATAGAATTGGAATCGGATTTGGAAAAGCAAACGAAGTTCCAGATGCAATTCGTAAATCTATCGAATCTGCAAAAAAGAACCTATTCAAAATCAATATCATTGGACACACCATTCCACATGAAGTAGTTGGAAAATTTAAATCTGCAAGGGTTTATCTTAAGCCATCTTCTCCTGGAACTGGTATCATTGCTGGAGAATCTGTTCGCTCCGTAGTAGAAAAAGCAGGCGTTCAAGATATTCTTACCAAGTCTTATGGTTCTGGGAATCCGTTAAATATTGTAAAAGCAACATTTGAAGCACTTAAAAAATTAGAAACTCCCGTTATCGCAGCAAAGAAGCGTGGGATACCTTTAAAGAAACTCTTTGGTCAAGGAGAGATCTAAAATGGATAAAATCAAAATTACCCAAGTTAAAAGTTCTATAGGAACAATTCCAATGCACCGTAAAACATTGAAAGCTCTTGGCTTGAGAAAAATCGGTAGCTCTAGAGTTCATAGCAAATCTCCGGCAATATTAGGGATGCTTCGTTCTGTAAACTATTTAGTAAATGTGGAAAAGGCGTAATATAATGTCTAATCAAAGTAAAAAAAGCACTCGTGTAAAACCTTCTACTGCCTTTGGGACAGCTAGAAAAACTAAAAAAGCAGAGCCAAACTCTTCTAATTTAATTCCTTTACCAAAGGGAGCAAAAAAAGAGCGTAAAAGAATTGGACAAGGTCCAGGTTCTGGTATGGGAAAAACTTCTACTCGTGGACAAAAAGGACAAAAAGCAAGAGCGTCCAGCATGAGAAGAGGATTTGAAGGTGGTCAAATGCCTTTACATAGACGTATGCCTAAAAGAGGTTTTACGAATATTTTTCATGTTGAATTTCAACCTGTAAATCTTGGTGATTTAACTCGCTATAATCTTTCCGGGGCTGTTACACCTGAAATTTTAGAGCAAAAAGGTCTTATTAAAGATGCAGGGGGCTTGATTAAAGTTCTAGGAACTGGCGAATTAAAATCGTCTGTAACTATTACTGCTGATGCTTGCTCAAAAGCGGCTCTCGAAAAACTACAAAAGCAAGGTGGTAGTTTCACTGCAAGAGTGAAAGCTAAACCAGAGCCAGCTAAGAACTAACTATGCTAAGTGTAATCACAAATATCTTTAAAATCCCTGAGCTAAGAGCGAAGATTCTTTTTACTGTCTTCATGCTCTTACTCTTTCGTATGGGAACTCATGTCACCATTCCAGGAGTTAATAGCTTAGTAGTTTCTGGAATTAGTTCTGATTCTACGGATGGACTTTTGGGAATGGTAGATTTATTTGCTGGTGGGGCTTTGCTTAAATTCTCCATCTTTGCATTGGGAATTATGCCATATATTTCTTCATCTATCATCATGCAACTTGTGATGGTTTTAATTCCTCAATTGCAAAAATTGCAAAAAGAGGGTGAAGAAGGGCGCAAAAAGATCAACCAATACACAAAGTTTGGAACGATCATCCTATGCGTGGTTCAAAGTTTGGCTGTAATCTATATGGCAAAAAACTGGTCAACAGGGACAGGCGTAAATCCTGCTCGTTATCCAGGACTTATTAATCCATATGTGCAAAGCTTCTTTGTTCCCCTAGGAATTTTAACTATCACCACGGGAACAATCCTTCTAATGTGGATGGGTGAGCAAATTACAGAAAAAGGTATTGGAAATGGTATTTCCTTGATTATCTTCGCAGGTATCATTGGACGTATGCCAGAGGCTTTCTTACAACTCTTTACAACTGATAAAGCTGATCCTTTACCAATCCTAATCCTATTCATTATCTTTATCTTTCTCATCTATTTTACCATTTACCTAACGCAAGGAACCCGAAAAGTCCCTCTTCAGTATGGTAAACAGATGGTTGGAAGAAGAATGGTTCAGGCGAAGAGCCAAAGCATTCCTTTTAAAGTCAATGGTGCTAACGTAATGCCAATCATCTTTGCTTCTAGTTTGATATTATTTCCTCAAACGATTGTGCAGTGGTTGTCATCCAATAGCGGTCAATGGGCTGGTTGGGCTGTGATTTTGGACTTCTTTAATCCATTCTCTACCATCTGGTATCGTTCTATATTTTATTACTTTTGTTACACAGGCTTAATTATCTTCTTTGCTTACTTCTATACGGCGATTCAATTTAATCCGCAAGAATTAGCAGAAAACTTGAAAAAATATGGTGGATTTGTTCCTGGGATTCGTCCTGGAACTGATACAAAGACCTACATAGAGAAAGTTTTGAATAGAATTACCTTACCTGGTTCTATTTTTCTGGCAATGCTTGCCCTTTCTCCTTATATCATTATTCGCTTCTTAGATTTAGGAAATAACACTGGTGGTGGAGCTTTGGTATATACTTTCGGTGGTACCTCTCTACTGATTATGGTTGGGGTTACGCTTGAGACATTGAAGCAAATTGAAGCTCAGTTACTCATGAGAAACTATGATGGCTTTATGAAAAAATCCAAGGTTAAAGGAAGATAATCAGTATGAAAAGATTAATTTTTATGGGTCCACCGGGCGCTGGCAAGGGAACGCAAGCTAAGATTGTTTGTAAAGAATACAACATTCCGCAGGTATCTACTGGTGATATATTGAGAGACTCCATAAAGAATTCTACTGAAGCTGGACTTCGTGCTAAAAAATTCATGGATGCCGGAGACTTGGTTCCTGACGAAGTGGTAATTCAAATTATTAAAGATAGATTAAAAGACCCCGATTGTAAACATGGTTTTTTATTAGATGGATTTCCGAGAACAATTGAGCAAGCAAAGGCACTAGATGTATTACTAAAGGATTTGGGTCTGGCTTTAGATGCTGTAGTAAACTTAGCGGTTCCGGATGCAGAGTTATTAGCTCGTTTATTGGAGCGTGCCAAGATCGAAGGTCGCGCCGATGACAATGAAGAGACAATTAAGAATCGTTTAACGAATTACAATAACAAAACCTTTCCACTTTTAGATTATTATAAAAATCATAATCTTCTAAAAGAAATAAATGGATCAGGTAAGTTAGAAGAAATTACACAGATGATTAAAAAGGAATTAGGTTAGTGCCAAAAGAAGAAGCAATAACAGTTGATGGAACGGTAATGGAACCACTTCCAAATGCCATGTTTAGAGTCGAACTCGAAAACGGGCATAAAATATTGGCTCATATATCAGGAAAGATGAGAATGCATTATATTAGAATTCTGCCAGGGGATAAAGTCACAGTTGAACTTTCACCTTATGACCTAACCAAGGGCAGAATAACATATCGTAAAAAGTAGGAAACTTATGAAAGTTAGAACATCAGTGAAAAAAATTTGTGAGCATTGCAAGATTATCCGCAGAAAAAACATCATCCGCGTAATTTGCACGAACCCGAAACATAAACAGAGGCAGAGATAGAGTATGGCAAGATTTGCTGGGATTGATATTCCTAAAGATAAAAGAATTGTAGTTGGATTAACTTATGTATACGGCATTGGCCAGTCTTCCTCTAGAAAAATTTTAGCTAAAGCTAAAATCAGTGAAGATATTCAAGTTAAAGATCTAAATGATGACCAAGAAAACTTAATCAGAAGAGTGATTGAAGAAGAAGGTTATTTAGTAGAAGGCGATCTTCGCTCTGATATTAACTTAAACATAAAACGTTTAATGGATATTGGGTGCTATCGTGGTCTTCGCCATAGAAAGGGTCTTCCTGTTCGTGGTCAAAGAACTAAAACAAATGCAAGAACTCGTAAAGGTGGAAAGAAAACCGTTGCGAACAAGAAGAAAGTAACTAAATAACAGCGAGCGCGTGGAATAATTTTTATGGAAAAAGAAACTAAAGAAAGTAAAGATAAAAAAGACAAGAAAGAGAAGAAAGTAAAGAAAGTAAAAAAGAAAGAAAAGAAAAACGTTCCTCGCGGAAAGGTTTACATCCAAGCTTCTTTCAATAATACGATTGTTACTATCACGGATATGGCGGGTAACGTTTTATCTTGGTCATCTTCTGGACTCATGAGTTTTAGAGGATCTAAAAAGTCTACTCCTTATGCAGCGCAAATTGCTGCTGGAAATGCAGCAGACAAAGCAATTGATGCTGCTGGTTTAAAAGAAGTAGATGTATTAGTATCCGGACCTGGAATCGGAAGAGAATCTGCAATTCGTTCTCTTGCTTCTAAAGGACTCGCAATAAAAATCATTAAAGACATAACACCTCTTCCGCATAACGGTTGCAGACCGCGCAAAAGAAGAAGAGTTTGATAAGGAAATTTTAAGATGGCAAGATATACAGGACCAGTTTGTAAACTTTGTAGAAGAGAAGGTCTAAAGCTTTTTTTGAAAGGCTCTAGATGCTTAAATAAAGATAAGTGCAGTTTCGAAGATAGAAAAAATCCACCCGGACCTCCACCAAAGAAGAAAGGAAAAATTTCTGAGTATTCTACTCAGCTTCGTGAAAAGCAAAAAGTAAAAAGAATCTACGGTGTTCTTGAAAAACAATTCCGTGATTATTTTGAAAAAGCCAATCACCAAGAAGGTATTACTGGAGAAAATTTACTTCAACTTCTAGAGAGAAGATTGGATAACACTCTCTACAGAATGGGATTTGCTTCTTCTAGGGCACAGTCTAGAAACTTTATCGGGCATGGTCACGTATTAGTAAACGATCACAAAGTAGATATTGCATCTTACCAAGTGAAAGTGGGTGATAAAATTTCTTTCAAAGAAAAATTATCCAAAACTGATTTGATGGATCAAAATATCAAGCTAGCGCAATCTTTAAATAGATTTCCATCTTGGGTTTCTCCAGATTATACCAAATTCACTGGTGAAATTGCAAGTCTCCCTGCTAGAGAGCATGTTGATATGCCAATTAAAGAGCAAGTGATTGTTGAGTTATACTCTAAATAAGAACGGAAGGATACAGCTTTGTCTCATAAAAATTTACTAAAAGGCTTTAAAAGACCAAAGAAGATAGAGTATTATACAGAATTAAATACTCCGAATTACGGTAAGTTTATTGCAGAACCTTTTGAAAGGGGTTTTGCAACTACTTTAGGAAATTCTCTTAGAAGAACTTTGATGTCTTCTATTGAAGGCTCTGCAATTTCTGCGATTCGTATCGAAGGGGTTACTCATGAGTTTTCTTATATAGAAGGAATCAGTGAAGACGTCTCTAGAATCATATTGAACTTAAAGCAAGTTCGTATTAAGTATGAGCCAGAAGACAAAGATATGAATAAGATTATTCATATCGAGTTAAAAGGTGCCGGCTATTTTAAGGCTGGTGACTTAGCTGTTGACTCTTCCATTGAAATTATGAATCCTGACTTGTTAATTGCAACTTTGAATGAAGATGCAAACCTAGTTATGGATATTGAAATTCAAAGGGGTAAGGGCTATTATCCGGCAGAAGAAAAGAAAAAAGACATTGAAGTATTAGGAACTATTCCTATTGATTCGCTTTTTTCTCCAATTCAAAAAGTTTTATTTGAGATTTCTGAGACTCGTGTAGCTCAGAGATCAGATTATGAAAAGTTAACCCTTGAAATTTGGACAGACGGATCTATTTCTCCAGAAGATGCATTAGCACAAGCTGCTAAGATTCTAAAAGAGCATTTAACTATTTTCATTAACTTCGAAGAAGAAGTTGAGGAAGAAGTAGATGAGTTAGATGAAGCTGACCAAAAATTAAAAGTAGCGTTATCAAAACATGTGGAAGAATTAGAACTATCGGTTCGTTCTCTAAATATTCTCAGAAGTTTAGAGATTGATTTCGTAGGTGATCTAGTGAAAAGAAATGAAGATGAAATGACTAAATCAAGACACTACAGTGATGAGTGTTTGAATGAGTTAAAAGCAAAACTTGCAACTCTAGGTTTATCATTCGGTATGAGGGATTTTTAAATGAATAAAGGCAATAAAGTAAAACAGTTAAATAGGGATCATGAACATAGAAGCGCTATGTTAAATAACATGGTTACTAGTTTATTTAAGTATGAAAGAATTGAGTCAACTGTTGCAAAAATTAAAGTAGCTCGTTCTTTTGCTGAGAAACTAATTTCTAAAGCAAAGAAAAATATTGGTGATGTAGCACCAGCAGCAGCTTTACACAATAAGCGCGAAGTGATGAAAAAAATCAAAGACCGTGATGTTGTAGTAAAGTTATTTGAAGACATTGCTCCAAGATTTACAGGTAGATCTGGTGGGTATACAAGGATTGTCCGCTTAGTAAACAGACCTTCTGATAATTCTGAAATGGGAATTCTCGAACTAGTTGAGAGAAAATCAAGAGAAGAATTGAAAGAAGCTAAGATGGCGAAGAGTGAAGCATTGGCAGCTAAGAAATTAGCTTCTAAAGCAGCTAGAAAAGCAGCTCCTAAAACTGTCAAAGAAGCAAAAGTAGCAGCTCCTGCGAAAGCAAAACCTAAAAAGAAATAAGGTTTAGATTCTAATCTTTATTTTCTTAAAGAGCCCGGCAAATTAGTCGGGCTTTTTTATTTTTAAGACTTGTTCGGAGGAAGGAATCCATATGACAAAACCAAAAAAGAAAAAACCACTTTCGAACCTAGCTGCTAAATATAATAATTTCATAAGAAATAAAATTCCGACTAGAATTCATATGAGTATTATCCTGGTTACAGTTTCTTTAACTGGAACTCTGGTGTCGAAGGTATTATTCGAGCTTGGGCTACATACACTTTCTATTCGTTACTTCTTAACAGCTATTTTTTGTTATGCGTTCTTTCTTATTTACATAAAGCTTTGGCTTATGTATATCAATCCTGGAAAAAACTCTTCTCGGTCTGAGGATAATATAGATTTGTCTGGGATTGATATAGATGGCAGTCTTTCTACAGGAGGAAGTTCTGCGACAGAGGCAATCGGGCAGGGTGGGAACTTTGGCGGAGCGGGAGCTTCAAGTTCTTTTGCGGGTAATATTGGTATGCCGATTCAACCAATGTCAGTATCCTCTGATACTGGCTCTAGCTTCTCCGATTTAGGTGGCGCATTCGATATTGATGGAGACGCAGCAGGTCCTATTCTAATTATCATTGCAGTTGGAGCTGTGGTCATTGCTATTTTTGGAGGTGGAATTTTTATTATTTACCAGGCTCCCTCAATATTGTCTGATGTAGCCTTCGAAGGACTTCTAGCAAGTGGATTTTTGAAAAGCACACGTGATATTAGTTCTGGAAATTGGATTGGCAGTATTATAAAACGAACCTGGATACCTTTCGGAATAATAACATTAGTCGCAACTTTATCTGGTTGGATTATTGGATATTTTTGCCCGCTTGCTATGAAAATTATGGATGTTGGATCTTGTTTTTAGAAGACTACTTTCTTATTTGCTTTTGGGGCTAATAATTGTTAATCATAGTATGACTTCAGAATTTAGGCTGTGCGAGTCTTTGTAAGTTAAAGCTGGTAATTTTTGAATCATTTATGCAAGTAATTAGTAATTTTGGATTTTATTATTTACATTAATACAACAATTGACTAATTATCATAGCTTCTGCATTATCGTGAGAGCTACTAATTTCTTATCGCTCCATTTAGATAAGCCATAGCGAGGCAAAGAATATGAAAAAAATTCGATATATACTAGCAATGCTTCCGCCTTTTTTGGCTGCTATTATACAATTTTATTTTTGGGGATTTATTAGTCCTCTGATCTGGTTTCTTTTTTATCCGGCAGTTTTTTTAAGCGCTTGGATAGGCGGGCTTGCTACAGGGCTTGCTTCTACTTGTATTTCCATTTTTTTTGTGTTTTACCTCTTCCTTGATCCTAATTTCCACATTTCTACAAGTAGTCCTAAAATTTCTATTACAATGGGAACCTTCCTGATAATGGGCATACTATTCAGTATACTCCTGGGTCGC
>JANMOF010000259.1:0-5627 GCA_031368925.1 Leptospiraceae bacterium | reverse complement strand
CACTTATTTATTTCATACAATTAATGGTTTAACACTTCATCGCTATCATAGACTTATGAACACATTTGATGTTCCAGAAGAGCAGAGAATGGTTGTTAGCCAGATGATTGAAGCGGTTAAAGGTATTGATCCTCTTTATGTGGAGGAAATGGATGATCCAATTCCTTTAGAAGAAACGACTGAGTATAAGTTTTTTCAAAATGTATACTCTTCTAATTCGCCCTATAATCAAGAATATGCAAAGGAGTTCTTACAGGAATTTGATTCTGACATGGATGGCAGATATTCAAGGTTAGTCAGTCATAATGCAAACGCACCCGAAGTATTAGCATCTGCTGTTCGTGCAGTCCTTGGTGCTCCCAAGTCTAAACTGAGTGACGAAGAGGCAGTTAAATTAGTATTATCCCCTTTGGAAAATACGCATCTTACTTCTACATTAAATGAAACTACTCTGAGTCCAATATCGAGGGCACTTTCGCAAGTGCATTATTCCTTTAAAAAAAGAATTTCTCATACCGCAGATAGTCAAGACCAAAGACATAGAATGGTTCCTGGAGCGCGCCCTGTGTTACTTGCACAATATGCGGGTAAGCCCGATTATATCACACCAGTGGTTATCGAGAAGTATCCGGAGTTACTAGAAGAATATACAAATCGAATGAATGGAATTTTTGAACGAGTCAATCGCTTCTTAGATGTATGTAAAAATAAAGAATACGCGACTTACCTTTTTCCGAATGCAATTCCGATTCGATTCTATGAAAGTGGGGATTTACTCAATCTACATCATAAATGGAGATCAAGGCTTTGTTACAATGCGCAAGAAGAAATTTTTTACGCCTCCTTAAATGAGGTAACAGATGTTCAAAAAGTAAATCCAGAAATTGCAAAATGGATCAAAGCACCTTGCGGAATAAGGCAAATGGGCGAGCAAAAACCATATTGCCCTGAGGGTGATAAGTATTGTGGAGTCCAAGTATGGAAACAAGAAGTCAAAGATTATAGCAGGGTCATATGAATTTAATATCAGAAGAAAGACAAAAAGAATTAGTTAAGTATAGAAGGACAATTCATAGTAAGCCGGAACTCAAATACGAAGAAGAAAATACGGCTGAGTTTGTAAAAGATCATTTAAAAAAGTTAGGACTAACTTTTCAGGATAAAATTGCAAAGACTGGAATTGTATCTCTCATTGATTCAGGAATTCCCGGCAAAACAGTGTTAGTCCGTGCAGATATGGATGCACTTCCGATTCATGAAGAGAATACTACTGATTATATTTCGCAAACTGCCGGTGTAATGCATGCCTGTGGTCACGATGCTCATACATCTATGCTAATGGGATTTGCAGAAGAAATCAAAGAAGATATTAAATCCATTATCCCAAGAGGCAAAGTGCTGTTAGTCTTTCAACCTGCCGAAGAAGGCGGGAGTGGGGCGGATAAGATGATCGAAGAAGGTATCCTTGAAAAATACAAAGTAGATGCGGCATTCGCTCTTCATGTATGGAATCATGTGGACGTCGGCAAAGTAGGAGTAGTCGATGGAACGATGATGGCGTCTGTCGATGAGTTTAAAATTATTGTAACGGGAGTGAGCGGTCATGGTGCTATGCCACAGCATACTGTCGATCCAATCGTAGTGTCTGCGCATATTATCACTGCACTCCAAACCATTGTATCCAGATCAGTAGATCCACTTGAGCCATGTGTAGTAACAGTAGGAACCATTCACGCTGGAAATGCATTTAATGTAATTTCGCAAATTGCTACAATGACTGGAACTGTTAGAGCCTATTCTAAAAAAGTTTATGAGGAAGTTCCCGAGAAACTAAAAAAAATTGTTACCGGAATTGCGGAAAGCTTTGGGGCGAAAGTGGAAATTATTTACAAACGGGTAGACAAGCCGACTATCAATGACCCAGCTATGGCGACTATCGTTCGTAATGCTGCCTACAATGTATTGGGAAAAGATTCTGTCACAGAAGAAGAAGTGCGTACGATGGGCGGGGAGGATTTTTCTGCCTTTCTAATGCGAGTTCCTGGTTGTTATTTTTTTATTGGGTCACGCAACCCAATAAAAGGATTCGTAAATCCTCACCATAGTTCCAAATTTGATTTTGATGAAGACGCGATGGGAATTGGACTTGCTGTGATGAAAGAAGTGGTTAGAAATTATTTAGAACAAGGCTAAATTAATGTGCAAGTTTAATGAAATAAAACTTTCTTTTCTTATAAATTTCAGTTGATTTAAAAGCCTAGGGAAAAAATAGTACCTTAAAACCCATTAAGGAGAATTTAATGAAAAAAGTTATTGCTTCATTACTAGTAGTTTTAATCATCAGCTTAGGATATTGCTCTTCAACACCAGAAGAAACAGCTCCTGCACCAGCTACAACAGAGCCAGCTAAAACTGAGCCTGCTAAAGATGCTAAGACACCTGCTAAAACACCTGCAAAAGCACCTGCAAAAAAATAATCACTTAACAAGTAATTGATTATAAAGCGGACGCGGATGATTTGAAAAAATTATCCGCGTTTCTTATTTTTACTTCCGCTTAATATAAAATTCTGATCCTTTAGATTTCAAAAGTTTATTACCAGTTAGTAGAGACCAAGAGAATAAAGCCTCTTTCATTCCAGATTCTTTTGTTTTTAATTTTAAAATATTTCCAGGATTCATAGCAGCAATTTTTTTCTTTAGTTGGATTAGGATTTCCCCTGAACTTAAGTTTCCTGTATCCCATTCAGCATGAAAATAGATGTCCGAATTCTTCATAAAATCACGCAAAAGCTTTTCAATTACTTGATTTACATGGTAAGGCTTTTCTCTATGAACCCAATGGTTTGCTTGAATAGGCTGTAAGTCTGCATTTACAAAAAAATCCTTTGTTCCTTCATAAATCATTGGTGCAAGCGCTGCATCATTTTCGGGGATAATCACTGTAATAGGTAAAAGAATTTTTTCTTGAGGTAACTCTGGTAAATTTGCTCCCCAGTTTTTCAAAATATCCCGGTAAAGATTGATATTACCGAGAGTGCTTTGTAAAATTCTTTCTTTGTCAAAGCGAAACATTTCATCAGAACTAGGAACTCCGGCTGCTGTGAGAACTTTTTTCCATATAGCATCACCTGCTGTATTCCAAATCAATTCAGGAAGAGCAGGAATTTGAAATAAAAGTATATACCACGACTTTGAAATTTGCTCTAAGGACTTTTGCATTTCTGGAAAATCCCAACTAAATAGTTTACCGATTACATTATTATAAAAAAGTTTAGGGTGAGGACAGCTAATAGATGTAAAGGTAAAAACTCGCTTTAGATTATTTGGATCAGATATATAACACCAGGAAATTACGGCACCCCAATCATGACCAACTAGATGAACTTTTCCACTTGACCCGACTAGAAATTCTATAACATTATCCAAATCTTCCATTAAGTTCTGCATATTAAAGCTAGTAGGAATTTGATCTTGAAATGAATTTTTAATTCCGCGTAAGTCAAAAGCGGCTACTCTATATTTGTCTTTGAAATATTCAAATTGCTTTTCCCAGCTAGATGACGTATCGGGGTATCCATGTAAAAAAAGAATCGTTTCCTTTCCATCTTTCTGGTCATCTGCTAGGACATGAAGCTTAACGTCTTCTGAATCAATGTAGTAGGATTTCATTATGAATTCGTAACCTCAGCCAAAATAATTGTAATATTATCATGCCCGCCACTATCTTTTGCAGCAAAGATTAAGTTGTCGATCACGACTTCTAAGTTTTTACTACTTTCTAGAATGAGTTGAATTTCCATGTCGCTTATCATTGCGTTGAGTCCATCACTGCAAATTAAAATCTTATCACCTACTTCTAGATTCTGTGAATAATCAACTGGAATGATTGGCTCAATGGACCCGACAGCCTGAGTAACAGCATTTCGCTGTGGATGAATCATGGCTTGCTCCGGTGTAATAATTCCAATGCGGACTAATTCGGAGACAAAGTTTTGATCTTCAGTGACTTGCAGAAGAGTTTTGTTTCTGTATAGATAAAGTCTTGTGTCACCGATTTGAGAAATAAAAAGCTGGTTGTCTTTTAGGATGGCAACAGTTGCAACAGTTCCCATTCCCATAAGTCCCGGATTTAGTTTTATCATTCGATGACATTGGTCGTGAGCAACTAAGAGACATTCACGCGCTGCATCTTCTGAATTTGTGGTTTTGTGCTCCCTTAAATACTTTGCCGATTCAGTTACCATGATAAGAGAAGCAGTCTCACCGGCTACTGCGCCACCCATTCCATCTGCTACTAAGAGCATTATACCCTTGCTAGTAGAAGTGGGATCTTTCAGATCACCCTCTTGACTGCTAGCAATATTCATTATTAGGAAATTATCTTCATTGTTTTCCCGAATGATTCCTATATCCGTCTTCCCAAATGCCCTGATGTTCATATGTTTAAGTTATAATTGATTCCATTTCATTTGAGACAACATTTTTATGATTTTGTAAATAAATAAATGAAGTTTTGTGAATGCAAAGTGCTATTTTAAAGATTACCACCGATAAACACCGAGGACACCTATAACGAAACGATAGGGGTGTAATATATGCTAATCTGGCTTTGTCTATTCCATTTTTTTATTGACAAGAATGAAAAGAAGACTCAAGGTATTTCAGTATGAGCGTGGTACTTGAAAAGTCAAATTCCGATAGAGTCTTGCGGTATGATTTAGAATCTTACCACAAACTTGGTGCATCTGGTGTGCTGCCGCGCAATACCGAACTCATTCATGGAGTCGTGGTAAACAAAATGACAATTTCCCCTAAGCACAGAAAAGTCGTGAACAAGCTCCGTGATATTCTAACAAGTGTTATTGAAGAAAGATTTATAGTGCTCCAAGAAAGCCCAATATCAATTGGGGACTCTGAGCCAGAGCCAGATATTTCTACAGTTGCTGGAACCTACGACGACTTTGGAGACAAACACCCCGAAACCGCAGCCTTCGTAGTAGAAGTTGCCTTTAGCTCCTTCCAAGACGACCTACTAAAAGCTGACATTTACGCCAGCGCCAATATTTCCATCTACTGGATTTTAGATTTACAAAACAACAAAATCGAAGTCTTCCAAAAACCAGTAAGCGGCAAATATACATTACACACCACTCACACCCTAGAAGAAAAAATTCCTTTACCTCTTACCAATCGAACCATCAGCTTGGCTGAGATTATTTAGTTTAAAGCCTTTCGCTAAATTAAAACCAAACTTACAATCTGCCGTGGTAATTTTAAAGTTGCCTTACAAATTGCCGTGTTGATCTGAATCTTTACTAGCCTTTTCATTTTTTTTGTAGATTTTAAACTTCCCTTTCGTTTCTTTCTACCGTTCGTTCCCAAATACGACCGTTCGTTCTCGAACACTTGACAGAATCGACTTTCAGTAAGTCCTTGCGTTTGATTAAATTCTATCCATGTTTTAATGCGTCAGTGCTAATGTTTTTACACCTTTGTCTTGATGGGGATTTTGGATGTTGCGGGGGATATTTAGTGTTTGGCTCTTTCGTATACTTACCTATTCCCAATCTTTCTGTTATTGCATAGCTTAATCTAAGTTAGCCCCTTTCCGAAGCGGAAGGAGGC
>JANMOF010000499.1:0-5769 GCA_031368925.1 Leptospiraceae bacterium | reverse complement strand
GAGCAAAAGCTAAACTATTTACTTTTTTACAAACTAAGATGTAATAAATGTAAAGATTCAAAAGTTAATACAAGAGAGGTTTATTATGAAATTCATTAAAAATATTTTAGTAACAACTATGTTACTATTTTTTATTGGTTGCACGGCATGGCCTGCGCTAGTCCCCGTTCCGCCCGGAAAGAAAAAAACGTCTATCTACCCGATACCCCTTCCTGGACAAACAACTTCTTCTGTTGCCGCAGTTCGAATAGCAGATGATAAGTTAGCTGCATTAGGGGATTTTAAAATGGCGCCTACTAACACAAAGACACTAAAAGCCATTGATAAAGGAGGAGCTGAACTTACCTCCGGAATTACCTGGGCTGCAACTCCGCCTTCGATAGCAACCATTACAGGAGTTGGCGTAGTGACAGCCGTAGCGGTAGGAGAAGCTACCATCACTGCTACGCACACAACTTTATCACCTGCTGCAACCGTGAAAATTTCTGTAACGGCATCCGGCACATCCATATTAGCCTTTGATGGAAAAGAATTCAAAGAATTAAGTTCTAAACCTACACAAGATTCAAGCGAGGAAAAATAGTATGAAGCACCTACTCTTATTAACAGTTCTAATTTTATTTTCTATCGGTTGTCACCATGCAAGGGTGAAGCTTGATAGCGAAAACGGTGCAACGAGAGGAGAAGTAAAAACACTCCACCATAAATTTTGGTTAGGTGGAATCCTTCCACGCAAAATTGAAGTAGATGCTACCCAAATATGTCCTTCAGGCGTTTATGAAATAGATGAATATTATAGATGGCAGGATGCCGTTCTAACCCAGGTTACCTTTGGTATCTATGTACCTAGAACTTTAAAGATTACTTGCAATTAACCACAGAGGAATTTATATGAATATCAAAATAAAAGTTTTACTAACACTATTACTGCTAGTTTTTATTGACTGCGGAAAAACCATTATCAAGGTAAACAATCCAACGAGAGCTATTGATCCAGTAGAAACTCCGGATTATAAGAAAACGTATTTTAGCTATGCGGATGGCTTTGTAGAATATACAAGACCGGTAACCCCCAATAAGCCGCAGTCACTAAGAGGTTTTACATCTAAAACAGAAAAAGAAAAACATGTAAACCCTGTATGTGCAAATAATGTGGATGTTGTTACGATTTACCCTGATTTTGCAGATGCAGTAATTCACGGTCTCTTTGGTGGAATTGTATCAACGAGAAGTGTTTTAGTCTATTGCAGTAAGTAAACTCCATCTATACCGAACCGTTGCGGTTATTCAACGGTAAGCTTTCTTTTGTAATTGGAAATGAAAGAAACCAAGCAGATACCAAAATACAATTACAACCTCATCGTCTTGAAAATAACATTGAAATAATCCTGCAAAGAAAAACCCAATAAGTCCGTAAAATAAAATATTATCAGTCCTAGACTCTTTCGGAAGAAGTAAACTATAGCAAATGACCACCCCTAGCAATATATAAAATAGCATAGCAGGCAAACCAGCTATAGCCGCAATATGTAAAAAATCGTTATGCGCATGCCCTCTTTGCGTTACTTCAAAAAAGAAAAGTAAATCTCTGTATTTTTCACTCAACTTTTTACGAACAATTTCTACTTCTTTTCCGTAATTACCCGGACCAATTCCTAGAATTGGATTTGCAAAAATCATGGGGTACGTAGAACTCCATATAAAAGTTCTACCTGAATCCGTGTGCTTTTCTTGTCCTAAAAGCGGCTGAATCGTCTTAGCCATAGTCTCGCTAAAGAATAATAAGCTTGCCGTTAAAGCAATTGCGACAAGCGGAATACTTAAAAGCTTAAAAGTATTTTTAAGTGAGAAATATTTTTGAATAAAAAGTAAATCAACAAACCCGATGACAATCGAAACACTAGCTCCAATCAAAGCAGAGCGCGCATTATTTAAAAGTGCAATAATTCCGAATAAAAACAGAATCGAGAAATGAAAAAGAATTTTCTTCCTATCTCGAATAGAAAAAATAAAACGAAAGAATACGAATGGAGCGAATAATAAGAAAATCCCCGCAAATGTCAAATGAGTATTCATAAGACCTATAGGCAAATGCATTCCTATTCCCAGCAAATTTCCATAGTGATGAGCAAATCTCCAGGAAGGAGAAGGCTTAAATAGATCCGACACCAAACGAGAGAGTCTTACTGGGCTGAAAATCGAAACGAATCCAGATATAAGAAGAACTACTAGTAACAGCCAAAACGCTTTCTCGACTTTTTCAATGTCTTCTTTACTTTTTAGATTTTGAACAACTAGAAAGGCAGAGAAAAGCAAAACGTCTTTTAGTTCACTTCCTTTAATAACTGAAATATACGAAGATTGTCCAGTAGATGCAAGATGATAAAAAAAAGATAAAAAATAGAAACCAAAAATTCCAATAGATAAAATAAAAATAGGAGTTAGACGAATAGAATCCCTACCCCTGGTAATAAAATATAGAATCATTGTAAGAAATAAAAAAAATTGACTGAGTGAAACGGATATTGCACAAGAAACAATAGCGATTTGCAAAAATAAAATAAAAAATCTATTCATCCTCTCTGAATTCAATTCTAATCCTCCCCATGTAAGCTCTTAATTCATTCAAACATTTATAGATGAGTTCTATTTTTTCTTCCTTAGCAAATCCTTCGAGAAGTAGACCAATGTCAGAAATATACTGAAATCCATAAGCCCCGCCATGACCTTTCATTTTGTGAGCTTCACTTCTTACTTCCAAAAAATTTTTAGATTGAGCTAAATTCTCAATATGCTCTATTGACTGATTCATAGAGTCAATATATTCTGGTATCAAGTCTTCCAAATCTTTGGAAACCTGCACTAAAATTTCATTTTTTGAATTAGTCATATTGGACAACAATCCGACACTCTACACTCAGTTAAATCATTTTTCTCAAAAATCTTGAACCATTTTGTCATATATTTTCAAAATTACTATATACGATTTAGCGCAAATCTCCGATAAATTTACTATGAAAAACTTACTTTTATCCTTCCTTCTATCTTTTGTTTTTTCCCTTGGGGCAGAACCAACTACAACTACTACAGTCAATGATCCAACTGTTACCAAGGATAAACCTGCGATTGACCAATCTAAGATTGCAGTCAGTGTACCCGGACCGGGCAGTGGTTTAGGAGATACTGCATGGGGAAATTCTTTTGTAAGTATACTAAAGCAAATCAATGACATAAGACAAAATCCTGAAATTAAAGAAAAAATTGAGATTATTAACGAAGTAAAGGATAAATCACTTTTAGTAAAAAGAAATAATATCACGTATCTATATAGATTCTATAAAAAGCCGAAAGTCCTAGAAAAGTTTAATAAAAGTAAAGAAGATGAAGGGAAGGGCAGTTCATCTCTTTTTTCAGTAGGTGTATATTTTAGTCCCGTAGAAAGTTTAAAATTAAAAAAACAAGTTGAGGATAAATACGGTAAGCCTTCAAAAGAACCGGCAGCACAAATCCCAAGGGATAAATTTTCTAAGCCGGAGGACGAAGATGATACGGAGGATGATAATATAGATTCTAAAAAAATAGCAGGCGCGTATACATGGTCATTTAAACGTAATAGTGCAAGCTCAGAAACTAGTGAACCAGTAACTCCAGCAGCAAACGCCTCTTCTCCTCAAAAAAGTAGCAAAGCAGAATTTATCATTCAGTGGGTTGAGCCGTATAACAAGAAAGCTTTTAGCAAAAGAATGGACTATTTTAGTGTAGATAGAACAGACTTAATTAATATAGACTACAAAGATTATTTCTCTGCTCGTGAAACAGATGTACTACTTGACCTCGTAAAAGAGGGTGTGTTCCAAGAAAAGGAAAAAGACTCTAGCGTAAATCCAAGTGTCAACCCAACCGTGAATCCGGCACCACCAGCTAAGCAATAATGAAATTATTTTTAGACACAGCAGACGTAACGGAAATTTCAAAAATAGCAGACCTTGGATTGCTAGATGGTGTAACCACCAATCCAAGTATCATAGCAGCTAGTAAGAGAAAATTTAAAGAAGTTATAAAAGAGATTTGTGATATTACAAACGGTCCCGTTAGTGCAGAAGTTTTAGCAGTTGATTACGCAGGAATGCTTGCTGAGGCTCTCGATTTATCACAAATAGCTGATAATGTAGTTATTAAAATTCCCCTGATTCCAGAAGGGATAAAATGTGTAGCGGAACTTACAAAAAGGAATATTAAAACAAATGTTACCCTTTGTTTTTCTGCTCCGCAAGCTTTGTTAGCCGCTAAAGTAGGAGCTACTTACATTTCTCCTTTCATCGGTAGGTTGGATGATATTTCTTTTAATGGTCTTGATTTGATCTCTGAAATAAGAACTATTTACGATAATTATAATTTAGAAACAAAGATTCTAGCAGCATCCATTCGTAATCCAATTCATTTCAAAGAAGTAGCTTTGGAAGGAGCAGATGCGGTTACTCTCCCCTATTCTACTTTTCAAATGCTCTTCAAGCATCCACTGACTGATTTGGGATTAGCTAAATTTCTGGAAGATGCAAAAAAGATAGTTCATTAATCAAACTGTCCTGTGAGAAAAATCTTTCTCTTAGTACCTATCTACTTTTTAGTATGGATTGTATTAACTGAAACGAAAGTATTTAATCAAACTGATTCACTGTGGAGCATATACACTACAATTAGCCTCGTCGAGGAAGGCAATTTAAATCTCGATGAGTTTGCTGAATTATTCCCAAAAGCATTTCAAGCAAATCTTATCCAATCAAATGGGCATACCTATAACTATTATCCATACGGCATAAGCTTATTAGCCGCACCGCATATTTGGATTCAAAAGGAATGGTATAGCTGGAAAGGAAAAAATCTCAGAGATAAGATTATATCTTCCTCCTCAATTAATTTAGAAAAGAGCATATCATCTTCTCTGCTTGCCTTATCTGCTTGTATTTTCTTTTTACTTTCGTTGCGTTTAACTGCCTCTGCAAGTAAAGCAGTACTGATAGTTTTTCTATTTTCTTTTTGTACGCTAGTTTTTTCAACCATATCAAGGGGACTTTGGCAGCATTCAGGTAGCATTCTACTACTTAGCCTAACACTTTTTTTAATTGTAATTAAGAAAACGAATTTACTTGTCTTATCGGCTCTGCCTCTTTACTTTACTTACGTTATCCGACCTACCAATGTCTTACCGATTTTTTTTCTCAGTCTAATTGTGATTTATCAATTAAGGAAAAAATCTATATACTTTATTGGATTGGGTCTTTTGGTATTCGGAGTATTCTTTTATGTAAATGAGATTGTATTTGGAAAAATGGTTCACCCCTACTACGACTTTCGAAAGGTAAGCGGGAGCAATACTTTTTATGAAGCATTAGCCGGTAATTTATTCAGTCCCGGACGCGGTTTATTTGTATATTCCCCTATTTTCCTGTTTAGCTTTTATGGGATATACCTTAAAAAAAAATATGAATCTCTTACCATACTAGATTGCTCTCTATTCTCAATCATTACTCTGCACTGGATATTAGTATCACGAAATCTAAACTGGTGGGGAGGACACTCTTATGGCTATCGCTTATTATCCGACACGATCCCATTTTTCCTGTATTACTTAATTTTTTTTCTTAAATACATAAATAAGAAATCTTTCCTTCTTGGAATATTCCTACTATCGTTTTTTATTTCATTTTATATAAATTTTAAGGGAGCGCAATACATGGAGACTTATTTATGGAATCTTACGCCAAACAA
>JANMOF010000430.1:0-2625 GCA_031368925.1 Leptospiraceae bacterium | reverse complement strand
GTTGTCATTTGAGTCTAGAGTGTAGTTAGTAGATTGGGATCCCCAAGCGAATGCGACTAGGCTTTTTGTGAATGATCCTGAGAGAACGGTATTCGATTGCCTAGGCTATAGAAGAAATCAAAAATTTTCTGTCGAAACTGTAATCATCCAAGTCAATGCTAACTTACATTTGTTACCATCCTCTCTTTCTCTTGCTAATTTTACTACGGCATTTGAGCGAGATGACTTTGATTTGTTGAAAGAAGCACTTCTTCCAATTCTTTCATCCTACGATTTTATTATTATAGACTGTCCGCCTTCGCTTGGTTTAGGACTTGAGAATGCACTCATTGCTGCGGACTTTATTTTGGTGCCAGTTCAAACAAGAGCTTTCAGTGTGCAGGGATTAAAGGACTTACATGAAACGATTCAAAAAATTCAACAAAAAGCAAATCCAAAATTAAAACTACTCGGCGCGGTCTTTAACCAGTTTGAAGGAAATAGGGCTTTGTCGGGTTTGTCGGAAACTGTAAAAAAATATTTTCCAGTATTTAAAACAAATATTTATAGAAAAGAGAGTATCCCGCAAGCGCAGGCAAAGCGTAAAATGTTAAGCTCTTGCGATAAGGATACTTATAAGTCATTTATCGAATTAGCAAAAGAAGTAAGGAGTAAAATAAATGTCCAAGAAAAATGATTTTTTAACCCTCGACTTAATTTCTGCCTACGAAGGTAAAAATAAATCTACTGAAACAATTGATCTTAAGGATATAGAGCCCAGTCCAAATCAGCCAAGACAATTCGGGAAAAACAATGTGGATGATTTGGTTGATTCCATGAAACGAATGGGATTAATTGAGCCTATTGTTGTCAGAAGAAATAATTCTAAGTATATGATTGTCGCAGGAGAAAGACGATTTCATGCAGCAGAAAGATTGGGATGGAAAGAAATTCCAGCAATCATTACGGAAGCAAATCCTGAACTATGCTATGAAATGGCACTTGCAGAAAATGAGAAACGAAAAAGCTTAAATCCCTGGGAAGTAGGGAAGGCTATCCAATACCTCCGAAGAGAAAGAAAGAAAACCGCTTTAGAAGTTGGCGATATTTTGGGTTATACTGAAAGATACGTAAAACAACTAAGCTCTATTGCACGGTTGGAATTAAAACATGTTTCGGAATTTCTAAGCCAGGGAAATGAGCCTTCTGTAAAAAATCTGGAAAGACTTTTAAAATTTAAAGAGGGTAGGGGGGATGAAATGACTTCACCCTTACCTAAAAAAGAAAAAATATCTATAAACCTAAAAGGTATAAGTATTAAGCAAAGGGAGGCATTTTTGCGTGAAATTAAGCCAATTGCTAAAAAGTATGGGATTGAAATTTAATACTTTATATTGAGGATAATAATAATTATCCTCAATATAAAGTATTAAAATCCTTGTTAATTCTTAAGAAAATCTAAATCTTGCAAATAAGCGGAGAAAGAAGATTTGTTAGCACACCTTACTCAAGGTGAGTGCCAGCGAGATCCCACGCAAAAGGGATGGTGGCACCTAACGGTGGGTTCGCTACCGCGGGTTATTGATTTATTAGAAACTTCTCGTATTCCCGCCTTAATTTTAATTTTTACCTAGAGAATATTTTGCTTGTAAAATAAAAGATAATCTGAAATCTATTCGATTCCTTTTATGATAACGATTAATGCTAGAAAATATACCTTTACTGACTTTGTTCAGGTTTTAGATCAAATTGCGATTTTGGAAAGAATTCAGTTTGTTGAAACAACCGGTGCATGGTCCTATTATCAAATTTTAAAACATTGCACGGATCAGATAAATTTTTCAATGTTTGGCTTTCCGTATACCTATAGTCCATTTTTACGTAAGACTGTTGGAAAGTATCTACTTTCTAAATTATTAGAACGAGGCTTTATGTTGCCGGACGGTTATAATGGGCAAATGGAAACTACCCGTATAGAAGGGGATGATAAAAATGCTTTAATGCAACTAAAATCAGCCATTTATTCGTTTCGAAAGTTTAACAGGGATTTTGCGATTCATCCACTCTATGATAGTATGGAAAAACCTACCTGGGAAAAATTTCATTCCATTCATATAGCTAATCATCTCAGTTTTGTAGAAACATATCCTATCGAATTGGAAATGGAAGAAAATGTAGAAGAGATTTTCTTTTCTGCTAGCCAAAATATTTCTAATTCAAAAATTCTTTCGATTCATTCTCTAAGCAAATTAGAGGCTTTAGATGAAGCAACTATCAAAAGAAAATCTAATGCAAAAAGTAAAATCAAATCGATAGTGCAAAAAAGAAAACGCTAAATCATTAGCGCTTCCAGCGCTGATGATTTTAAAAAAAACTTTTCTTTATATGATGCTTTGAAAAGCTTCTCAGAAAAGGAGCAAATCTTTTGAAAATTGCAATTATTTGTGGAAGTCATAGAAAGGATTCCGAGTCTTTTAAAGTTAGCTCATACCTTGCTAATTTAATTCATCTTGAAAAAAAAGATACTTATACTTTGAATTTAGGAACTGCTGGAATTCCTCTCTGGGAAGAGTCCATTTGGTCAGGTGATGAGGAATGGAAGAAATTATGGAGTCCTCATTCAGAAGAACTAAAATCTTCGGATGG
>JANMOF010000400.1:0-2480 GCA_031368925.1 Leptospiraceae bacterium | reverse complement strand
GGAGCTTCTACTTTTTCAGTTTCCATTCTTTGGATTGCACTGCCTTCAGGCAAATACACAGTATCCTCTTGCTTGCCTGAATAGATGGCTTTATTTTCTTCGCCCTCTACTTTGAGCATACCAAGGGAACCTTTATTAAACGTTCTAAAGATAGAATGATCGACTAGGATCAAGGTAGAAGGAACTTCTACTTTAAAATCTACAATCGCGGACCCACCTGCAGGAACAAGAGTTGTTTGCACATTCTTTTGATTAGCCACAGTTCCACCTTCTGTGTAAACACTATCAAAAATTTCTCCAATGACGTGAAAAGAAGAAAGTAAATTAGGTCCACCATTTCCCACAAACAAACGCACAGTTTCCCCGACTTTTGCTTTGAGAGCTTTATTGTCAGTGAGTGATCCTACTGAACCGTTAAAGACCACATAATCAGGAGTTTCCGTTAGAGCTTTTTCCATATTAAATCCCTGTAGCCCAGGAGCCCCATGTTTTCCATTTGAGTAAAATTCACTTTGCACAATGTAGTATTCTTTATCTACTTTAGGCAAACCTTCTTTTGGCTCTACAAAAATGAGTCCATACATTCCATTCGCAATATGCATTCCCACTGGAGAAGTTGCACAATGATAAATATAAAGTCCCGCGTTAATCGCTTTAAAGGAAAACTTAGAAGATCTTCCAGGCACAGTAAGAGAAGCTCCTGCCCCACCGCCTTGACCGGTTACCGCGTGTAAGTCAATATTATGAGGCATTTTGCTACTTGGATGATTGTGTAAATTGAACTCTACATCATCGGCTTCTCTAATTCGCATAAATGGACCAGGCACAGTTCCACCAAATGTCCAAAAAGTATATTCTACGCCATCTGCCAATCGACCAACCACTTCTTGTGTTTCCAGATTGATAATTACCTTGGCTGGATTCGTTCGAGTGATTGGGGGTGGGACTTCGGGCGCGTATGTTAGTTTAGCTTCTTCGGTAACTATCCCTTTCTTACAGGTGGCAAAAGAGAATATTAATATTAGCCACAAGGCTACGATCCGCAAAAATTTTTTTTTATCGGGTTTCATGAATTTGTCTCCATCTTGAGAAATAACTATACTATAATTTTCTTTAAAAAAATTGATATGAATCAATCTTACGGAAATAATTTTTCAGAAGGATTAAATTATTTTCTACGTGAATAAAGTTCCCGAAGTTTTTGTTGCCCGAGAAACAAAAAATAGTTTCGATAAATTAAAATTGATCTAGATCAAGAATTTAAAAAAGCTGTAAGAATGCTATCTTCATACTTAAATAAATTATTACAGTTTGGTAAACAAGATATATGAAATTTCAGTTAGTCCCAAAGCCATCAAGTGAAGAGATTATAAATTCGTTTTCGGAATGCAAAAAAATATCTTACAAGAAAGACGAATTTTTATTTCATTCTGGAGATAAGGTTCATTATCTTGATTTACTTATAGAAGGCAAAATTCAAATTTTCAAATATGATCGGAATGCAAATAAAATTACTCTAAATTTTTTTTTCCCAATTTCTATTGTAGCGGAATGGGCTGCGATTTCAGAAATTCCGTATCCGGCTTCTGGAAGATTTATAGAAGATAGTTTGATTTTTAGAATGCCTATTGAAAGGTTCAAACAAAAACTCAAAGAAGATGTAATACTGAATCATTTGATTATGCATTCCTTAATTGGAAAAATTGGAATTTTAAATACAACTATCAACCGTGGACTGACTATGGAAAGTTTACAAAAGGTAGCCCATTTTTTATATTATAGCCCAAATGATTTACTAACTCTAAAACAAACCCAAATTGCTTCCATGTTATATATGAGGCCAGAAACATTTTCCAGAATCTTAAAACAATTAAAAGATAAGGATTTGATTGATACAGACAAAGGAAATATAATCATTAAAGATAAAGAAAAAATAACTGAATATTTAGAAATATAAAAAATATTTCAATATTAGCGATAGGTATTGAACGGCGTCATTTTATTTTGGATAAAATAAAATGACGGTAGTGAAAGACCGGATTTGCTAATACTATTTCAATAGCCTAGGTCTTCAGCCCTAGGTTCAATGGAAACGATTTGCAAATATCGCCCAAACAAAACTCTTAAACTAAAACTGGATCGTTCTCGTTTAATTTTTCTTGAAACTGATCGAGAATATAAATTTGATATTCATATCCTTGTTCCGTTAAAAATAATTGTCTATTCTGCCCAAATCTTTCTTCACTAGTATCTCTAGAAATTAGCGAGTAAAATGTAGCTGTATTATTTCCTTCTTTCGGACGTAAGATTCGACCTAAGCGCTGAGCCTCTTCTTGTCTTGAACCAAACGTTCCCGAAACTTGCACAGCAATATTAGCATCTGGGAGATCAATAGAAAAGTTAGCAACCTTACTAACAACAAGAGACTTAATTGCACCGGATCTAAACGCAGTATACAGTTCCTGTCTTTCGGAAAGCGG
>JANMOF010000373.1:0-23256 GCA_031368925.1 Leptospiraceae bacterium | reverse complement strand
CTTAAAAAAGAAAAGAGTTACGACAGAAATAATTTTATTTCCTACTTTGATTTAAAACCTTTTCCCTTTCAGGAAGAAATATTAGAAAAATTACAAACAGAAAGATTAGTTCACAGCCGCGACAGAAATTTAATCGTAGCGGCTACAGGAACCGGAAAAACGGTTGTCTCTGCATTTGACTTTAAACATTTTATCGCAAAAAATGCTAATGCAAAACTCTTATTTATCGCTCATAGAAAAGAAATCTTAGAACAAGCAATCGCCACCTTCCAAGGAATCCTCAAAGATAATAACTTTGGGGAACTTTTTGTCGATGGACTCGAGCCTGAAAAATATGACTATGTATTTGCTTCTGTTCAGACTTTAAATAATAGAATTAATTCTTTAAATATGACTGAATCATTTTATGATTTTATCATTGTAGATGAAGTCCATCATATTGCGGCTAATAGCTACCGTCCTATTTTAAATCGTTTCAATCCTAAGATTCTTTTAGGACTTACAGCCACGCCTGAACGAATGGATGGAGAAGATATACTAAAAGATTTTTGTGATACAATTGCGGCAGAAATAAGACTACCAGAGGCACTAAATCGGAAATTGCTTTGCCCGTTTCAATATTTTGGAATTACGGATACTATTGATTTGTCTACTGTGGAGTGGAAGAATGGACGGTATCTTCCAAGCGAGCTAACAAAACTCTATACACAGAATGATAAGAGGGTTAGTGAAATTATCTCTAGTCTAGAGAAATACTTGCGAGATCTAAATGATGTGAGGGCTTTATGCTTTTGCGTTACCCAAGAACATGCGGAGTTTATGGCGGAGAAGTTTACTCTTGCAGGATTAAAATCAGATTATTTAGTAAGTTCGCGTAGTGACGCAAGAGAAGATTTACGAAGAAAATTTCTAAATAAAGAAATCAATTATCTTTTCGTAGTAGATATTTTTAATGAAGGAATTGATATTCCTGATATTGACACGGTTTTATTCCTAAGACCAACGGAGAGTCTAACAGTATTTCTCCAACAACTAGGAAGAGGGTTACGCTTAGCGGAGGGTAAGGACTGTTTGACGGTATTAGATTTTGTAGGGAATTCTAGACCTGAATATGATTTTGAAGGAAAGTTTAGAGCACTTATTGGTAAGACAAATACATCAACTCAAAAAGAAATTGAAGATGACTTTCCGCATTTACCTTTAGGTTGCACAATCATTTTAGAACGAAAAGCAAAAGACTATATCATTCAAAATATTAAAACTGCAACAAATCTAAATAAAAACCAACTAATAAATAAAATACGAAATTACAAATATCAAACTACCCTGCCATTAACATTAAAAAACTTTATCAACTTCTATCATATTCCGTTACAGTATATTTACAAGAGAGGAAATTGGAAACGATTATGTGTGCTAGCAGAGCAAATAGAGAATTACCCGCAAGACAATGAATTAGAAATTTACAGAGCCATAAGCAAGAAATGGCTTTCTTGTAACTCGAATTCTTATTTTAAATTTATATTAGAGTTAGCTAAAAAGAATTTTATAATTGATTTTGACATATTAAAAGAAGACGAAAAAAATATATGCTTAATGCTCCATTATGATATTTGGCAGAATGCAGGAGGATTTAGTTCGCTCAAAGAAAGTATTCGATCTATTGGAAGTAACAAATTTCTAGTCGAAGAAATTATAGAAGTGCTAGAAATCTTATTAGATAAAATTGATTTTTTGGAAACAGAGATTACTCTACCTTATTCACAATCTTTAAAACTCCACAGCCGATATACAAGAGAACAGATATTAGCTGCATTTGGCTTTAGTTCTTTTGAAAAGAAATCTTCCAACAGGGAAGGAGTCGCGGATAACAAAGAATTGAATACCGAAATTTTATTCATTGATTTGATTAAATCCGAAAAAGATTTTTCCCCTTCCACCATGTATCAAGATTACGCTATAAGCGATACTTTATTTCATTGGCAATCCCAAAATGCGACAAGTCCAGATAGAGGAAAGGGGTTATCATACATTAACCACGTAAGTCTAGGGAAAAAAATATTGCTTTTTGTTAGAGAGCGTAACGAAGACGAATTTGGAAATACATTTGCCTATGTATTTTTAGGAGAGTGTATTTACAAAGGACACTACGGCTCAAAGCCAATGAGTATAACTTGGGAATTAAAATTTCCTATGCCGCCATATCTATGGAAAGATTCAGCGAAAATGGCAGTAGGATAAACCCGCAGACAGAAATGGTTTAGAGAATTAGCAGAAAAGATAACACCGAAGAAAGATTTCAAGAAATTCAATTACGGGTTACTCGACTTTACCCGCAAGGTATGTAAGGCTAAGAAGCCGTTGTGTGAGGAGTGTTTGCTTGCGAAGAAATGTAAATTTTCTTTTTAATTAACTCATCCAAACTACTTTGCCTTCCTTCCTAACGTTACGTAGGAATGGTTCGTAGAGGTCAGTTTGAAATCTATTTTCTGTAATGGCAATCATTGGAAAAAGAAGACTGTATTCATAAAAAAAATTTCCACCAATATCATTTAACTTTTTCCTGGTATCCTGATGATACTCCTCGACTAGAATCAAAATATCATAATCCGAATCAGCTTTAAAATCTCCCCTTGCTCTTGAACCAAATAACAATATTTTTCTTAAGTTTTGTCCTAAAGAAGATTTTATGTTCTCGGTTAATTTTTGCAGTAATGGGTCTTGAATCATTTCCATAAATCTATTTACTATCGCATTTTTAGAAAAGCAACCGATTTTTCTTTTACCATTCCTTTTACTAACGATGCACTTCCTTTACTCCTTTGTATACCCTTTCCTTTAGTGGTTTGTATACTCCCATCGAAATACGAATATAGAAAGGAGTAAACATAGGACTAAAGAAACCAGTAAAGGAAGGGTAGCCGCAACAAAATGGTTGGATTAGAAAATAAAAAAAATCGGTGCAACTGCGTAATTGTTTTAAAATAATATTTACGAATAGTTAAGAATACTTTATAAGTTCACGAAACTTTAATTATTCGTTAGCTTTGCTAGAGAAACAATTTATACTCTAGCAGCTAATAGACATTATACTTTTGGAGAAAAAAAATGGCGTTATTATTTAACCAATTACAAAATAAATTAAAAGGGAAAATTGGAGACTTAGTCTACTACCAATTAAACGGAAACACATGCGTGAGAAGCCTTCCTGCTTCTTTTAAAGACCGTAAGAGTGAAAAACAACTTTTACATAGAGAGAAATTTAAAACAGTCGGGAAGTTATTTCATATTTTCCGATCGGCTCTCCGGTATGAAAAGAGGGAGGATAATCTAAATCTATTTGGGACTTTTTACAAGCTCAACTGGGGGAATGTATCGGCAACTTTAGATTCGGTTTCTATTCAGTATGAAAGCTTAGTTTTAACAAACCAGGTGGAAATTAAACTTCCAGGCTTGGAAGTAACGCAAATAGAAAAAAAAGTCTTTTTTAAATGGGAAGCAGATGAACTGTTAGATGATTCTTTTTATGTTCTCTGCGTTGTCTATTGCAGGGGCTTACAGAATGTATATGTATCCGATGTAAAAAGAAATTCCCTTTCCGCTGAGGTAAATATTCCTTTCTTGGATAGAGAGATTTTTAAATATATATACACTTACAGACGAAAATAATGAATGAAGTAGAGACGTTGCTCGCAACGTCTCTACTATAATAAATTATCTTTTAGGCATTACCACTATGTCAACGCGGCGATTGGCTGCTCTGTTGGCAACTGATGTATTTGGTTTTACAGGATTAATATCAGCAAGTCCAGTAGCGGCAAATTGTGTTTTGTTTAAGTCACCTTTGTTTAAGTATTTTACAACTGTTAATGCTCTTTCGAAAGAAAGATGCCAGTTGTCTTTTAGTTTACTTTTTTTAGGAAGAGGTTTATTGTCCGTATTCCCCTCTACTTGAATTCTTTCGGAGGAATGTTTCTTTAGCACGTTGATTACTTTGTCTAAAGTTCTTTTTCCTTCAGCAGTCAATTCTTTTGAGCCGGATTTGAAATTTACTCTGCTTGCAAGGCTAACAATTGTTTTCCCGCCTTTGCTAGAAATCTGTGCTGTTCCGTTGGAAATTGCATTTGACTTTCCGCCCTTTTTGATTTCTTTTTCAAGTGCATCTTCTAGTTTTTGTGCTTGGAGTGTTAAGCGCTCTACTTCTTCTTTATGCTTTGAACCTTCTTCTTCTAATTGTTCTTTCGAAGAAGCTAAGTCGGTTGTAAGAGATTCGTTGTTATCTTTTAGTTCGTTAATCTCTTTGGTGAGAGCTTCAATCTTTGCTTCATATTCTTTCTTTAGGTCGTCGAATGCTGCATTTTTCTTATCAATGTCTTTTGCATTTTTGTCAATGCTTGTAGTAGTTGCTGCTTTTTCTTTGTTGATTTTTTCAATTTCTGCATTAGCAGCTTTAATTTGAGCCGCTTTTTCTTCTTGCGTTAGTGTTTTGTCTGCCTCGATTTTTTGAATCTTGGTTGTGATCTCCGTAATTTTTGTCTCAAGCGTTTTATCAGCCTTAGACGCATTTAGATCTCGTTTAAGTTGATCTCTCTCTTTTGTAAGAAGTCCTAATTCTGCTTCTAATTGTTTGATTCTAGTCTGAGAATCTACTACTGTGGTTGCTTCCGTTGTAGTCGTAGTAACTGTTGTCTCTGTTGCAGTTTTAGCATCCGTAGTTTTAGGGCTAGATGGAGTTGTATCAGTAGATTTAGCCGGTGCTGTTTTCGCATCTACAGTAGCTGTCTTAGAATTTGCTGTTGAGGTTTCAGTCGTGGTCGTAACGGAGGTAGTGGTAGATGTTTCTTTTGCAGGCTGAGTTGCATTACCCGCTGGAGTTGTTGCCGGACTTAGAGGGTTAGTCTTAGAATTATACATATTATTGTTATTTGTGTCTAATTCTTTTTGTAACTTGTCTCTTTGTTTTGTCATTTCGGCTAAGTCAGCTTCTAGTTTCTTTGCTCGTGCTAAAGCCTCTTCAAGGCTCGCATTGGAAGTAATCACTGTAGGTGTTGAACCGTTAGTTGCTACAGGTGCTACTTTTGCTGGCGTTGTTTCTGTTTTATTTTCTATAGTAGTATAAGGATTAGCCGGTTGACCGATTGTTGGATTTTTGTAACCATAAATTGCTGCAATGTCTCTTTGTAATTGGTCTCTTTGATTTGTAAGGCTATTGACTTGTGCTTGTAAGTCAGCAATTCTTTTATCCGAGTCAGGTGCAGGAGCTACTTTTGCGGATGTGCTTGCGCTTGTTTCTGTTGTAGATGTTACCGTGGTTGATGTTGTAGTAGGAGTAACAGGGGTTGTAACAACTGGAGCAGCCTTAGCTGCTGCTAATTCTTTTTGTAATTTATCTCTTTCGGAAATTACATCTGAAAGTTTTGCTTCTAAGCTTTTTACTTTTGACTCTGAATCAAGTAGTTTTGTATCAGAAGAAGCGGTAGTAGCCACAGGTGTTGCTGTTACGTTCGAACTAGTTGTGCTTGATTGCGTCGTAGTAACTACATTAGGAGCAGGTTGATTGTTTTTCAAAGTATCAATATGGCTGTAAGTAGCCGCTAAGTCTCTTTGTAGTTGATCTCTCTGGTTTGTGAGGCTATTGACCTGTGCTTGTAGCTCTGCATTACTCGCATTAGCCGATGAATCAGTAGAGCGTATTGCTGCTGGCGTTGGCATTGCGCCACTTACACTATTCTTCTCTGCTCTTAAAGAAGCGATAGCAGTTTCTAATTCTTTAATTCTATCCTGTGCCTGCTTTTCTGCAAAAGTCTTCGCCTGTAAATCTCTTTCTACTTGTTCTTTTTGTCTTTTGGTTTCTGCTAATTCTTTCTCAAGAGCAGCAACTCTATCGTCTGACGTTTTGCTTTGTCCATCCCGAGATGTTACACGATCCCGTTTGTCAGCTTCGAGTTCCGCATTGTATTTTTTTAGACGATCATTTTCTGCTTTTAATGCATCTGTGTCAGCAGTGTATTTTGCTTCTAGGTCAGCATATTTTTTTTCTATTGCATTTTTTTCAGCAGTTCGATTTGCAACTTCTGACTTCCAATAGAAGAGTAGGGGTTCTTTTGCATTTGGATCAGCTGGGACTTTTTCCGTTTTAGTTTCTTGAGCGATCGTTAGATCATGGCTTATTACTAGGAAGATAAGCCCGTAAAGTAGGGAGCGAATGTACTTTTGATTCATTATTATTACCTTTAAATCCTGAGAGTTGTTTTAAAGTAAAAAATTTTGTAATCTAGAGTCAAGAAAGAAGTTCAAATCAGGGATAATTTTTTTTCAATTCGTCTTTACATCTTGCTTGAATAGAATAGTTTGCATAGAAAGGATTGAATATTTTTGAATGAACGAACAATCAAACTCTTTCTATAGAACTATGCGTGTTTTATTTCTATTACTTATTTTCCCAGTTGCAAAATCACTTTATTCAGATGAGTGCATCAGCGGAAATTGCCAGAATGGTCTTAGCACGATTTTTTTTTCCAATGGAGACAAGTATACAGGAAATTTTAAAAATGGAAAACAAAATGGTCGGGGGATGATGACATTTGCAGCTAAACCCGATGCTAATGGAAATTTTATCTATGCATCTAAGTACTCCGGTGAGTTTAAAGACGGCAGGTTTAATGGAAAAGGAACCATGTATTTCTACAATGGAAGCCAATACGAAGGAGAATTTAGAGATGATAAATTTAATGGAACTGGGATTTATATTTTTCAAAATGGAAATAAGTATGAAGGCGAATTCAAAGATGATTTCAAGCATGGAAAAGGAACTCTTACCTATGCTAACGGAAATAAATATATAGGTGAGTTCAAGTTTGATAAGTTTGATGGGAAGGGAAATTTCACTTATCCGAACGGCGACACCTATGATGGAGAATTTCAAAATGAATTAAAGCATGGTAGAGGGACTTATACTCATGCAGATGGAAGAATTTATACAGGCGGATTTAAAGAAGATAAGCGCCATGGGCAAGGGACATACCTCTACGGTGGTGGAATTAAATACACGGGAGATTTTGTAGAAGATAAATTCCAGGGTCGCGGTACAATTACTTATACCAATGGAGTCAGTTATACGGGAGAATTTAAAGATTATAAATTTCATGGAAAAGGAACTGTTACTTATCCAACTGGTTCGCGTTATTCTGGTGATTTTCGGGATGGTAAGCCAGAAGGAGAAGGGACTTACATTTTTAATACTGGTAAAAAGTATGTGGGTGGTTTTAAAGATGGAAAATTTGAAGGAGAAGGAATTCTTCGCTATGCGAATGGAGATGAATACATAGGCGGATTCAAAAACGGAAAGTTTGAAGGTCAGGGAAAAATTTCTAAGAAAAATGGAGAGACCTTTATTGTTGAGTTTAAGGACGGGCTTTTTAACGGTCAGGGAACCATGAAGTATGCAAATGGCGATAAGTATAAAGGCGAATTTAAAACTGGTAAGAAGAACGGGCAGGGAGTTTTAAAGTTTAAGGACGGGGCGGTCTATGAAGGTGGATTTAAAAATGATAAATCCCATGGAAAGGGAACTTTAACTTTTGCAGAGGGGGACAAGTATGTGGGAGACTTTGAGAACGGGGATTTTAACGGAATGGGAACGATGTATGACAAAGATGGAAATGTAATTTATTCTGGAAAATGGATCAATGGAGATCCTGAAGGAGGAATGAAATGAGAAAAAAGTTTTTTTTGGGGTTACTTGTATTTGGCGCGATTTCATCTTCAATCTACGCTGGGGATTGTATAAGTGGGAATTGCGTGAACGGGCAAGGAATTATGAATTTTGCAAACGGTGATAAATATATCGGGGAATTTAAAACCGAGCGCAAGTCTGGCTACGGAGTTTACCATTTTATAAATGGGGATAGATATGAAGGGGATTTCAAAGATGACTACCCGGATGGACACGGAAAGGCGTATCTTGCTAACGGGAATTTCTACGAAGGGGAATTTAAAAATAATTTTCCAAACGGTAAAGGAACAATGCGATACCACAATGGAAATGTATATGTGGGCGAATGGAAACAAGGACTTAAAGATGGCTTCGGGAGCATGACCTATGAGAACGGAAGTAAATATGTGGGAGAGTGGCGCAATGGAAAAAAACACGGGCAGGGAAATTACACTCAGTCTACAGTTGCCTCTAATGGAGAAATCAAAAAGCCGCAAAAGTCTTCCGAAACAAGAATAACCGCAGAAAAAAAGTCTACGCCTTTTTGGTCTGGTACAAAGTAATTCTAGCGAATGGAGGATTTAAAATTGCGAATGAAATATCTTAGCTTAATTCTTTCACTTCTGCTCGTAATGAATGTCGCAATTGCGGCAAGTGAATGCGTTAGTGGAAATTGTAACGATGGACAGGGAACCATGGCTTATTCTGGAACTGAAAAATACGTGGGAGAATGGAAGGGCGGTCAGAAAAACGGCAAGGGAGTTTATATTTATTCCAATGGGGATAAATATGACGGGGAGTGGAAGGCTGGAGTTTTTTTCGGACAAGGAATTTTTACCTTTGCGGATGGTGGAAAATACATTGGGCAATTTAAAGGAAATTCCTTCCAGGGATACGGTACATTTTACTATCCAGATGGATCCAAATACGCCGGTCACTATGTAAGTGGAAAAAGGAATGGCTTCGGGACATACACTTATCCTGATGGTGCGGAATATTCCGGTGAATTCAAAGATGAAAAGTTTCATGGCAAAGGCAAATACAAATATGCCGACGGCGACCAATATGTTGGTGAGTTCAAAGAAGATCGGTTTCATGGAGTGGGTGTTCTCAATCTCAAGAATGGAGATAGGTATGAAGGCGAGTTTCGCTTTGGATTAAAAGATGGAGTAGGAACTTATGTTTTTGCAAACGCAAGCAAGTATGTAGGCGAATTTCACAAAGACAAGTACCACGGTCAAGGCTCTTATTACTATTCTGATGGTGATAAATATGAGGGCAGTTTCAAAGACGATAAATTTAGTGGGGATGGAATTTATACATTTGTAAATGGAACACAATACATTGGGAAATTTGATAACGATCAATATAGCGGGCAGGGAAAAGTCAACTACAGTGACGGAAATAAATACACCGGCGAATTTAAAGATGATAAATACCATGGGAAAGGAAGCTTGGTTTATGCGAACGGAGATTCTTATGTTGGCGAGTTCAAGGATGGAGAATACTACGGCAAAGCAACATTAACCTATGCAAATGGTGACAGGTACGTGGGGGATTTCGAGAATGGAAAGCGAAACGGAAAGGGTTCTTACTTCTACTCTAACGGTGATAAATATATAGGTGATTTCAAAGACGATAAGTACCAAGGGAAGGGATTGTATCGTTTTGCGGATGGGAGTCAATACAAAGGCGACTTTCGGGATGACAAATACAATGGATACGGTATTTATCTGTATACATCCGGCGATAAATACTCCGGCGAGTTTGTAGAAGATCTACGGAATGGGAAAGGAGTTTATATCCTTGCTAACGGAACAAAATATGAAGGCGAATATAAAAACAATAAAAAAGATGGCAATGGGATTCTATATGACAGATCTGGAAAAATAATTTTTTCTGGGTTATGGGTAAATGGAGAACCGAGCAGGTAAGTGAAAATGGATTTTAAGAATATGAAATATTAACAATGGATGTTTGAATGACTAAGTTTAATAACACAGATATTGGAAATGGTTTAATGGTAAAGCCGGAAGATATATTTATTTACCCCGTAAGTGAGCCAATTTACAAATTTACAGAAAAAATCTGGTCTTCCTTTGTAAACAAAATGGTCGGACTAGTATTTTCCAATGATAAACATATGTTTGATCATTCGATTTTCGAAGTCATTGATGGAACCGAATTAAAAATTGTTGCAACTGCAACTCATTTTAAAATGAAAGAAATGATCGGTAAAAAATCATCTAAAGACATTGAAGAATTCATGACAAAGACAAAGCCAATTTCTATTTTTGATGAAGGAAATGACTCGGCTCGAATTATTCAAAAAGCTATATTAGCCTTTAGCCACTCTAAGAGACCGGATGTGGAAATCATAAGTCTGCGGGATTCGAAAATCCATCCCAACTTACGCGCGCTCTTAACGTCTACTATGCGTTATTCGGTAGGGATTCCTTTAATCGTAAAAGAAAATCCGATCGGAATTCTTTGGGGGATTAGAAAAGAAAAATTAACCGAAGCACAAAAGCAAGAAATTACTCTCCAGTTACATACACTGTTTGATGTAATTGAATATGTGGTTGCTAGAGATGTAGACAATAACGGAGATCATTATTTCGCAAGAAAGAATATCGAAAAGTCTGACACTACTTCTTCTATTCATCATTTACTCTATACAGTTCAGAAGATACAAAAAGATCCGGTTACTTCCATTATTGCGCACTCTCACCGTTATAATGTAATGTACCGCTTGGATGCAAGTTATATTGTTCCGACTGCGGGGGGATATTCTGTTAGCCTCAAGCACTTTGCTCGCGAAAATCTAAATAATACAAATAAAATTATTTTGATGATTCCAGGATTTTTCTGCAGAAGATCTGTCATGGACAAGCTTGCCCGTGAGATGGCTTTGAAATACGGATACAGGGTATTTGCCATGGACATGCGTGGTAGGTCCAAGCACACGATTCCAAAAGATGTGGTTAATAAGACTTGGACTCTAGATGATTATATTCAGGATGATTTTCCGGCAGTTCTAAATTGGCTTTCTCTTAATTATCCGGGACAACAAATCGTAGTAATGGGACACAGTATGGGTGGAATGATTCCTAGATTTTATACAGGTGCTTACGAAAAATTAAAACAGCTCCCTGGAAAATCGAACCTTCCAAATCCATACGATCATATTGCGGGGGTAGTCTCTATTACCTCCCCTAACTATATGAACTTGGAATCACAGGTTCTAGGACTTGACGTAATTAAAAGCGGTGTAAAATTAATTTCGAATAAGGCAATCTATGATACTTTGTTCAATCTTGTTTCTTTTCCTGTTCACAGTGCCGTCAATTCTATTGACTTGAATAAATTCTTTCGATTCATTTTAAACTTTCACTCTTCTCTCAGGCAGTTTTCATTTTCTGTAAGTTCACAAATTGTAAACTTAAATGACTTTATCGGCTACAAGCAAATTACCCCTCCCGAGTGGTATTTCTTCGTGGAAGATGTATTTTGCGAAGAGTCTATTAAAGTGTTGCTTCAGTTTTTACGTTCTCAACTTGGTCACGATAAAAGTTTTTGGTCGTATGATGGGAATATTAATTATACCCAGGAGCAGCAGGATAATTTTGAATTGCCAATATTTTCGGTGATTGGAAATCTAGATAAAATAGTTCCGGCAGAAACAATTGAAGATGTTTTAAATCTGCCTAAGCCGAAAAATAAAAAAGTAGCAAGGTTTGACCAGGGGCATCTCGGCATTATCTTCCACCACGACACGGTGCAAAGTATAACAAAACAATCTGACGAATGGATTCGGGACTTATAGGGTAAAAGAATGGCATTATTTATTACGCATGGATTTTTCGCTTCTCTTCTTTCTTTTTTATGGAGAGATAAGAAAACTAAATTTACAGTTTTTATTTCGATTTTCCTTGCGTCCATTTTGCCTGACATAGATTTTATTTTTGGTGATCGGGGTTCGGGAATGTTTACCCATAGAGGTATTACGCATTCCTTATTCTTTGCTGCGATAACAGGGGCTGCTTTCTCTGCCCTGTTTTTATCTTTTGTAAAATCATTCGGTCAAACAATTCTTCTTATGCTAATTTTTTTTCTTGCATCCGTCTCTCATATTGGACTCGATCTTTTGACAGATGCTACTTATGGAGTTTGTGTGTTTTGTCCCTTTGATGAAGAAAGATTCTTATCTCCTATTACTCTTTTTTCTTCTTACACTACTGGCATTTCGCAAAAAGGATTTCGAAAAGGAATGAACAGTGCCTGGGGAGCAATACTGCCTGAGATGTTCTGGGTATGGATTCCGACTATTGCCACTTTTGTATTCTCCTATTATTTAAGTAATAAAGGACCGGCAGCAAAAACAAGTACAACGTATAAGCCGATCCAAATCAAACCCAAAGAAACGGCTAAGCCAAAGTATCCGGGACAAAAAAAGCGGTAGTTTTAATCACTTCTATTAGTATTTCTTAAAAATTTTTTTATTTTTTTAAAACTGGCAAATGAAAAGAAACTCATTTAGATTAAAAGGATTACTTTCTAATTGACAAACTAAATCCTAGTAACGATAATTAGCTATTACTCTTTATATAAGAAGAGTTACTTTTAAAAACTATTGTGAGTTTGAATTTTATACTTTAAAGAAGGATATTACTTTATGAGAGCCATTGAAACACTAATAAATGTAAAAGAGAACGGAGAAATATTTTTACATTTTCCGCAAGAACTCAAGATAGGATTACATAAAATTGTAATCGTATTAGAAGATGAAATCATTGATATAGAAAATGAAGCTGAGAGAGAATATCCTATTACCCTCGAAATTGATAAGGCATTTAAAACAGAGTTAGACAAGAGAAGCGAAAGAATGAAATTAGACCCTCATCCTGGATATAGCTTCGGAGAAACTATTTCTTATTTGGAGGAGAAGGTTGGAAGAAAAATTCAAATTAGAAAAGGAAGCTAGAGAAGACCTTGCAGAAGCTTTTCTTTGGTATGAATCACAAAAAGAAAATCTTGGTGATGAATTTGTAAATAATGTATTTGAAAAAATTATTTTTTTAAGTGAACGTCCCTATGCCTTTTCTATTTACCATGAAGAATACAGAAAAGCACCAGTCAAAAAATTTCCTTATTACATTTTCTATAAAATTAAAAGTACTTTTATTTCCATAGTTGGAATTTGGCATACGAGTAGAGACCCTGCCAATATAATTAAGAGAATTGATAACATAGAGTAATATTAAATTTTTTTAAAAAAATCAAAACAAGAGCGAACCTTTTTTAACCTTTCTAGTTTCTAATAAGTAAAACTAGGAGGTTAAGTTATGAAATTCAAATCAAAAACATTTATACTAACATTTTTACTCATTTTAACTGGAACATTTCTCTCTCCACTTTTCTATTGTATAGCAGGAAGCAAATCGGGCTTATCCTTAAACGCAAAAACGGAAGTCAATCCTTCCCCTTCCACCACGCAGGCAATTGGAATTCAAACAGCATTTAACGAAGTCTATGAGAAGACAGCAGACAGTGTAGTATCTATTGCGACAGAAAAGACTGTGAACATTCAAATGAATCCTTTTATGGATCCATTTTCGGGTGATCCTTTTTTCTTTGGAAATCCTTCCATGAAAGGAAAAGGCAAAACACAAAAACAAAAGCAAACCGGGCTAGGCTCTGGAATTATTTTAAATAAGGAAGGATATATTTTAACAAACGAACATGTTGTGCATGAAACAGATAAGCTTCATGTAAAATTGAGAAATAAAAAATCCTACGAAGCAGAAATCATAGGCTCTGATCCAGTATCCGATATTGCAGTTTTAAAATTAAAAGGAGCAAAAGATTTAACTCCTATCGAACTCGGTGATTCTTCTAAGGTAAAAGTCGGAGACTGGGCAATTGCGATTGGCGCTCCTCTTGGATATGAGCATTCCTTTACGGTTGGAGTTGTGAGCGCAATTGCAAGGGGTGGGATTGATTCTTCTGGTGTTAGCTACATTCAAACGGATGCTGCGATCAATCAGGGAAATAGCGGTGGACCTTTACTTGATATTTATGGAAGGGTAATCGGAATTAACCGCATGATTGTATCTCCTAGTGGTGGCTCTATTGGAATTGGTTTTTCTATTCCAATTAATGAAGCGATCAGAGTTGCAGATGAAATTAAAGTAAATGGAAAAGTAAAACGTGCTTGGGTCGGAATTGCAATGGATGCCATAGACGAAGATATGAAGCAAGACTTAAAACTTCCTTCTTTAGAGGGCGCACTTGTTAAACAAATCTATAGTGATTCGCCAGCCGCAGAAGCAGGACTTGAACTTATGGATGTTATTACAAAAGTAGGTGATGAAAAAATCAAGTCTCCTGAGGATGTTGTCAATATCGTCCGTAAATCCAAAGTCGGAGACAAATTGACATTTGCCTTAATTCGTAAAGGCAAAGAAGTAAAATCCGTTGTAAAAATCAAGGAAAGACCACAATAAGATTTATCTGAAACTAATATACATTGGGGTTATGTAAAAAGATAAAAATGTCACGCAAAGCCGCGGAGAACGCAAAGGAGCCTGATTGTATTGACTCTTTTCTTTTCTCCTTAGCGACTCTGAGTGACATTTTTCTTTTGCTTTTACACAACCCTATTCAGTAAATAAATCAATATCTATTGAAATAGCTACTGAGTAAAATTGAATCACAGATTTTTCCATTAGCCGCAGTGTCGATGACTAGCACATTATCGTCAGTATGCGGGATCGTGAATATTTTTCCGCTCGAGGTTAATACTCCGTCACCCCATTTATTTCCACTGGTAAAAGAGGTAGTAAGGCTAGTGCTAGCATACGTATCAGAGTCAATTGATAAAATACTAGATGAGTCCGCAGGCAGAGTATAAATTTTCCCATCTGGACTAAAGGAAGCTCCACGCCATTTGCTGCCACCGGTTACAGGAGATGAAAAAGTGGTAGCAGTATCAGTATTTGGATCTATAACTAGAAAACTATTTTCGCTGGCAGCGATCCCAATTATCTTACCGTTAGGCGTAAGCACTCCCTGTCTCCATTTTCCAAACCCAGTTCTCGGAGTCCCAAAGCTACTTGCAGTATTTGTATTTGGATCAATCACCAAAACATTATCTGAATCTACCGGAATTGCATAAATTTTACCGTTAGGCGCAAGAACTCCCCCTTCCCATTTATTTGTTCCAGTAATAGAAGTTGGAAAAGTAGTTGCTGTATTTGTATTTGGATCAATAACTAGAATCGAATTTTCTGAAATTGGAATTGCATAAATTTTACCGTTTGGTGCTAGAGTTCCTCCTCGCCATTTATTCGTTCCAGTGATAGGAGTTGGAAAAGTAGTCGCTGTATTTGTATTTGGATCAATGACTAGAACATAATCAGAATTACGCGGAATTGCATAAATTTTACCGTTAGACGCAAGAACCCCTCCTTCCCATTTATTAGTTCCCGTAATTGGTGAGGCAAAACTACTTGTCTGGTTTGTATCCGGGTCAATTACTAGAATATTATTATCATTAAACGGGATTGTATATATTTTACCATTAGCCGCTAAAACTCCTCCGAGCCATTTTGCCAAGCCAGTAATGGGAGACGCGAAACTACTAATAGACATAGAATTAGCGCCTAACAATACTTGCTTCTTTAACTCAGATTGAACCAGTGACCAGTTTTCCGGTTGAATTGCTTCAAATGGACTTAGACTGCAAGCTTCTCTTGTCACTACTTTAACTCCGCAGTAGCCCGCCTTATCCCCATTAACCGCTTGTAAGATAAGGTTATTTTTGAACGTAGAAGATTTTGGGTCACAGGGACCTAAGTAGTTAGGAGAATTGCAATAACTCAAATGTACTAATAAATACAAAAATTGAATGAGTAGGATTTTATTTTTCATTCTAATGTTTTCCTTCTTAGTTTGTTTTTAATTCTACATTAAAAAAATTATTTGTCGTCCTATCTTCTAAGGAAGGACTTTAGAATTGGTAATTTAATTTTGAGTATTAGGATTTGAAAGGGCTGAATCTTAAAAGAGTAATTTTTTTAACTTAGTTTCTTTAAAAAAACTTGATATTTTATTTAAAAAACTCGAGTATGGAGATATGAAAAGAATTTTATACCTAATAATTATAACCCTTACCTTACCGTATTGTAATGCATTTCCGGGACTTGACACAATTAGTGGAACGGATGCAAAAAAGAAGATTTTGAATGCTGCCAATAGTATAGATCGAATTTCTCTTGGAATTGTTACAGGGTCATACGTTTCTACAAGCCTTGTAAATCTTATCAATACCATATTAGTACCAGCTATTATAAGCATTAACAATGTAAAGTATTATGATAAAGAATCTGTAGAGGACTGCGTAAATAAAATAAATTCTATTACTGGATTGATACTAGGAGGTGCTACAACTCTACCGCTTTGCGATATCAAGGAGGCAAGTTTTATCGACATTGGTCCACTAAATATTATAGATGGGAAGAACGCAAAAGTAAACGATGCTCTGGCTTTCTTTTTGCTCTTTGGTGGGGATTTAGGCTCGAGCTCGGGGGGAAATACGACAACGCCGACGCCGGTACCCACAACACCGGCTGCTTGCACTACCTCCGGGGCTACTGATGGAACTATTCAGCAACTTTCCTTTTCGGTTGTAGATGCTGAGTATGATTTGACAAGCAATCGAATCATACTTGTAGATTCTGCAAATAAATTTCATTACTACAATCCCTCTACAAATGCTGATACTTCTTTATCTCTAAATTATACGCCTCTAAATGTAACCGTTAGTCCCGATGGAACAAAAGCAGCCGTCGGTCATGCTTCGAATGCCACCTTGGTTAACCTACCTGGAGCCAGTATCGCCAGAGAGGTTGCCACTGGAATAACTGCAAAAGATATTGCAATGAGTAATACTTTTGTTTATATTAGTAACGCGAATACTACTTTCTCTAATGTGAAGAGTGTGACTTTTTCTGATGGGTCAATTAACAACCATACAGGTAGTACTGTATATTCAAATTATCTAGCTTATAACTCAACAGGTAATTCGCTTTATTTGGCTGATACTGGAGTGACTCCTGTTGATATTAGAAAGATCAGTACGGCTGCAAATCCACCTACTTATCAGTATGATTCGATTTACCATGGTGACTATTCTATTTGTGGACCTATTTGGCTTACGAAAGATGCAAGCAAGACCTTTAATTCTTGTCTCACTGCTTTCACTGTATCGGCAACTCAGGGCAGTGATATACAATATAGCGGCACATTGAGTTCCACTTCACTTCTTAGAATTACGCATTTAAATACTGATTCTTCTAGAATATTTTTAATTGCATCTAATGTAAATTCTTCTTTCATCGACACGTCTAAAGACTCGAGTGAATATGTTCATCGATATAATTTATCGAATCTAAGTTTTATTTCCAAGAAAACTTTACCTTGTTATACAACCGGTGGTCAATCGTATAAGACTGAAGGTAAGTTCATATTTGTCAACAGTTCTAGCACAGAATACTATGTAATAGCTAAGCCAGATTCTACTTCCGGAAATCAAAATGACCAAATTATAAAATTTCCTTACTAGCGGCTAATCCTTGTTGTCCATGACTTCATCTAAGGAACAATAAGGCAAATTTTTTTATTCTAAAAAAAGTCTTCCTAATTACGCAGTTGAGCCAAAGAAATACTTTTTTGAAAAATAGAAATTAAAACCGTGGTAGAAAAGGGAGATTTTGAATGGAAGAAATTCTTACAATTGTAAAAAAATATTGGGGCTATCACTCTCTAAGACCACTGCAAGCGGAGTCAATGCAGGCTGTTCTTGACAAAAAAGATTCTCTAACTGTGCTTCCGACCGGTGCAGGGAAATCTCTTTGTTACCAGGCACCTGCTCTTTTGCAAGAAGGGACGACTGTTGTTATATCGCCGTTAATCGCTCTGATGAAAGACCAGGTAGATAGTTTACGCCAATGCGGAGTTAACGCCGCGCAATTGGACTCTACTATGGATGCAGAGGAAAAAGCAGAACTACAATTTAATTTAGTAAATGGCGGCATAACGCTATTATTCGTTTCTCCTGAGCGCGTTCTAATGCCAGAATTTTTAAATACTCTAAAACAAATTAAGCTAAATTCCATCGCGATTGATGAAGCGCACTGCGTAAGTCAATGGGGACATGATTTCCGCCCCGACTACCGCTCTCTAGGTAGGCTAAAAAAAATTTTTCCGAGTCTACCAATTCATGCCTATACCGCGACTGCGTCTGAGAGAGTGCGGGAAGACATTATAGAGCAGCTAACATTGAGTAATCCGCAAATTTTAGTTGGAGATTTTGATAGGAAAAATCTGACTTATAGAATTCTTCCAAGGCGAAATACTACTGACCAACTCATAACTGCTATTGAGAAGCATAAGAATGAAGCGGGGATTATCTACTGTATCCGCCGTAAGGATGTAGATGAATTGACGTCCCTCTTAACCAAGAGAGGTATATCTTGCTTACCCTACCATGCTGGTATGACGAATCAGGAGAGAACAAAAAACCAGGAAACCTTTATGTCCGAGAAGGTGGACATTATAATCGCTACTGTCGCTTTCGGAATGGGAATTGACAGGAGTAATATTCGCTATGTAGTTCATACTGGAATGCCTAAATCTATCGAGCATTACCAGCAAGAAACAGGACGTGCGGGAAGAGATGGACTTGAGGCAGAATGCATTTTATTTTATTCAGGAAGTGATGCGATTGTCTGGAAAAAACTTTTAGGAGAGCCAGACGAAGATGCGGCTAACATGGATTTTCTCAGTGCGAGTTATTCCCATATTGATCAAATGGAAAAATACTGCCGAATGAGTGTCTGCCGTCATAGGTTTTTGAAAAATTACTTCGGTCAAGAGTATACAGAAATGAATTGCAAAGCCTGCGATGTTTGTCTGGATGAAAAAACGATTTTAGAAGATTCAGTGACACTTGCGCGTAAAATTATTTCTGGGGTAGTGCGTGTGGACGAAAGATTTGGAGTCGCTCATGTCACGAGTGTATTGCGTGGGGAAAATCTATCTAAGCTGCGTCAGCTCGGACACGATAAACTTTCTACTTACGGTTTATTAAAAGAGCATTCCAAAGAAGAAATAAAGGATTGGATATACCAACTCGTTTCTAAAAATCTTTTAGCGCAAGAAGGTAATCCTTATCCTATTTTAAAATTAACTGCAAATTCGAAAGCTGTCCTTCGTAGTGAAATGAGTGTTAGCCTCACTGCCCTGCCTCCGAAAGAAGAAGTCATTTCTAAAAAAGCAAATCTTGAATCCTGGGAAGGAGTGGACACGAGGCTCTTTGAAACTCTTCGAATATTCCGGAAAGATTTGGCAGCAAAAAGAGGAGTGCCTCCCTTTGTTATACTGGGAGATGTTACACTGCGAGAGCTTTCTCGTATTCGTCCGTCTAATGAAAACGCACTTCGACTTATCTATGGAATCGGGGAACAAAAGTTAAATGATTTTGGTAAGGAGATACTTGATATTATCCACAACTACTGTGTAGAAAATACTATTGTAAAAGATATTGTAGTTTCAAATAAAAAAGTAGTAGAAAAAAAGCAACCTACACTGAATGAATCACGCTCGAGAGCCTTTGAACTCTTTCGAGAAAATAAAGCAATTGAAGCAGTTGCAGCCGAACTGGACAGAGCAAAAGGCACAGTCCTTGAATATTTGACAGACTATATCGAACGAGAAAAGCCAGCGGATATCAGTGTGTATGTGTCAGATTCAAATTATGCTAAAGTCATTAAGGCAATTGAAGAAGTGGGGATGGAAAGACTAAAACCAATTTACCTTGCATTGGAAGAAACAATTTCTTACGATGATATTCGAATTGTTGTCGCTCATTTAAAAGGGGAAATAAAGTAGCGTTACGAAGTACGGTGGTATCAAGTTAAGAAACGTGTGCCGGTTACTGAGCGATGCTCGAGGTGACGGGAATCTGAGGTTGAGATTCCCTACAGAAAATTTAGGGAATGACAGCATACTTCTTTTTTTTCTCTTTACTTATTTTTTTATTAGGCAATACTCTATCCCAAAAGGAGGCAGGATATGGGCGGAGGAAGTTACGACAGAGATGTAGGATCTACATCAAGTAGTTCTGATTATGATTATAGCGATTACACGGATACAGCAAAGACTGCGTTTAAAAATATTAATGCACATAATAGTGTTTTGCCGTTAAATAGGAAATTAGTTTGCAAAAATAAATCTCCCATCGTAGTTGCTATTGATGGAACTGGCTCTATGGGAAATGATGCGTATATTATCTATGATAAGATGCCAATGTTTTATGGGCAAATTTTGATGCAGGGTTATTTGGAAGATCCGGCGATTAGTTTTGGAGTAGTAGGGGATGCATACTCTGACCAGGCTCCTATTCAAGTTTGTGATTTTGAGCAGGGCACAGAACTCGATAGTTGGTTACAGAAATTATGGATTGAGCATAATGGTGGCGGACAATCACGCGAATCCTATGATCTCATGGCTTATTACTACGCGAATCATTGCAAGCTGGAGAATTCAGTGCTTCCTTTTTTCTTTTTCATAGGGGATGAAGGGTATTATCCGCAGACCGAGGGCAAGTTTATTTCTAGTCATATTGTTGGAAAAGTGCAGACAATTGATGCAAAGGAGTCCTTTAAAAAACTAAACCAGATGTTCAATGTTTTTTTGATTCATAAACCTTATGCAACCGATGACGATAAAATTTTAGACCAGTGGGCAACCGTTGTTAACCGGGAAAGAATTCTCGTCATGGAGGACTCAAAGGCGATAGTAGATGTAATGCTTGGAGCAATTGCAATTTTATCTGAATCGCGTAACTTGGATGATTACCTGGTTGATATGCAAGACAGGGATCAAACAGATGAGCGAGTTAAACTCGTCGAAAAAACTCTCTCCTTTTTAAGTGAAACTCATTCTCTCGCAAAAGTTGATATGAAAAAGAAATTGCCTGCTAAAAAAACGAACACTAAAAAGAGAGAAACTAAAACCAAACGAACATGAAAATCTATGCGACCCTTCCTGCACCTCATAGAGACAAACAGCTAAAAACTGTTGCAGGGCATCCGCTCGTAGATGCTCTCAGGTTTAATACTGGAACGAGAGTTCATACGAGTCCACTGGAGACTTTAGAAATTTTCCTAGATGCCTGTAAAGGAAAAGAGTTTTGGTTAGATTTAAAAGGGAGGCAACTTCGTATTACCCAGTGGGCTGTTCCTGGTTTTGGGGATATAGTTTTAAATCACGAAATTGAAGTAAATCTTCCTGCTGAAATTTATTTTAGACGAGAGGAAAAGTCTATTATCCGCAAGATCAAGGGAAATAAAATTTTTATCGATCCCCCACCGCCAAAAGCAGTCGGTGCAGGGCAGGCAGTGAACATTCCAGATGATTCTTTAAAGATAAAAGGATATTTTACTGAAGAAGATTTGGAGTATATAGATGCTGCTTCTAAACTTGGGATATGGAATTTCTTATTATCTTTCGTCGAAGAAGAGCAGGATATTTTGCGGCTAATTAATCTAATTCCTAATGCAAATATAATTGCAAAGATTGAATCTAAAAAAGGTTTAGATTTTGTAAAGAATTCTTATTCTAATGTAAAATACAAAGTGACTTTAATGGCAGCAAGAGATGATCTCTTCATTAATATTGGAGAGGATAAGACTGACATATTCCCTGCCCTCAAAATGATTCTTCAAAAAGATCCTTATGCGATTGTCGCTTCCCGCCTATTTACTTCATTAGAGGATAACACGGAAGTATCCCTCTCAGATCTTTCAGATTTTACGCTTATGAAGTCTATGGGGTTTAACGCCTGTTTACTTAGCGATGGACTTTGTTCTGGTGAGAAATCTTTTTTAAATACAATGTCTGTTTTAAAACAACTTGAAAACAAAAAAGTCTGATTTTATTGTTCTCGGTCTTGGGTTTGGCGATGAAGGGAAAGGGGCTATTACCGATTACCTTGTTGATAAGTTCGGTATAGATACTGTAATTCGTTTTAACGGTGGATCTCAGGCAGCGCATAATGTCGTTACTCCGGATTATTCTCATACGTTTAGTCAGTTTGGCTCGGGGACGTTAGTTACTGGAACTAAAACATTTCTATCTTCGCAGATGTTAGTCGATCCGTATTCTCTTTTAGAAGAAGACTTTGTCTTAAAGCAAAAAGGAATTTTAGATGCGATGGAGAGGTTGACTATTGATCCAAACTGCGTTATCATTACCCCTTTTCACAAAATGGTAGGGCAGATGGAAGAAGTCGCTCGTGGCAAAGGACGATTTGGCTCTACTGGTAAAGGAGTGGGTCAGGCTGTATTCGATTTTAACAATGATAGAAAAAATGTTTTGTATATAAAAGATTTTTTTGATAAAGACACTTTAGTAAGAAAAATAGAACAGCATTACTTAAATCAATTCAGGAAAGCTTTTGCTATTCTTGCTAAAACTAAATCTCCGCTTGCTAGTAAAATATGTTTTTACTTTAAAAATAAATATAATCTGAATCAGCTATTGAATTTTTATGAAGGCTTTGCGAAATCTTATTCTAAGAGTATTGATTCCAAGGGAAACCATTTACAGACTCTTTTAAAATCTAAGTCTTCGCTTCTTTTGGAAGGAGCGCAGGGTGTTTTACTTGATCCTGAATTTGGCTTCTTTCCGTATGTAACTAAAACAAAGACAACTCTTAGTTATGCGCAAAATTTATTAAAGTCAAAACGTAAACCAACTTGCATTGGAGTATTACGGGCGTATTCCCATCGGCATGGAGCGGGACCGCTTCCGACGGAAAGCATTTTACTTTCTAAGAAAATCAAAGAAGAGCATAATCTAGATAATCCGTGGCAGGGAGAATTTCGAATTGGTTGGCTGGATTTAGTTCTATGTCGTTATGCAATCAAAATGAATCCCGGTATTGATTCGATTGCTCTTACTTGCCTGGATCAATTGAGTGGGCTTTCTAAAATTAAAGTTTGTATCGCGTATGAATATAAAGGTAACTTATCGCAGGCTATGAAACGGTTTTTTCAATATAAAAAAAATGGAAATGAAATAAGGATAATAGGAATTAACCCTATTTCAAATTCTAGGGACGAAGAAAAAAAAACAATTCACTCAAATTTTATTAAATTGTAAGCCTTATGAATACTTGGAATTTAAAGGTTGGAAGGAAAATATTACGAAGCTCAATTTAGAAAAAGAACTTCCTAAAAATCTAAAAATCTATCTGGACTTTTTTGAATCGAAAGAAGGGTTTGGTTTACCTATTTCTATTTTATCATTTGGTAAAACTAGAAGAGAGAAAATAATTTTACTGAAAAAACTTTTTTAATAGAGTTGTTGAAAAATTAGGTACCGTAAGCGTCAGTTCGAGCGATAGTCGAGAACTACAAGTATTTAAAGCCTTTGTTTTCTTAGCACTTCTCGACTGCCGCTCGAACTGACATTGT
>JANMOF010000367.1:0-7453 GCA_031368925.1 Leptospiraceae bacterium | reverse complement strand
GCTCTCGGTGCGTCACGCGCGGCTGTTGACTCCGGTTGGATTTCTCATAGCCACCAAGTTGGTCAAACAGGTAAAACTGTATCGCCTAATTGCTATATTGCGTGCGGTATTTCTGGATCTATCCAACATATGGCTGGTATGGGTTCTTCCAAATACATCGTCGCAGTCAACAAAGATGCCGAAGCTCCAATCTTCAAAGTTGCAACCTACGGTGTTGTTGCTGACTTGTTTGAAGTAGTACCTGCATTAACCGCTGAGTTTAAGAAAGTTCTAGGTTAATTTCTTCTTTCGGGCGTTGCGGCGCATAATCGTTGTTGGGGGGTTGAATATATTCAACCCCTACGTTTATGTGGACAGCCGCCGCGCTTTTCGTTCCAATGCTAAGAAGCATTTCCACTACAATCGCTAACGCGGGCTTTATTATTCTCAAGAAAGATTTTCGTGTAATTGCCAACTTTATAAAATTTTTCCGTGTTGCTTTCTAAATCGTAGAATCTATAAATTTTTTACAATTCCTGTAATAAGTTTCCTCGTTCTCTTTCAAATAATCTAGAATTTTGGTATCGTATGTTAAAAAAGTATATTCATTTAAAAAGGCAAGCAAGGCGGAATCAATGAAGTCATTTATTTCTATTTTCCCTTTTTTATTCCCTTTAAAAAAATAATTTCGGATAAGCTGAATCCTATATTTATATGAAATCAAAGAATTTGTTTCTGGATATTTTTTTATAAGAATATCTTTAACCTCATCAAAATAATTCTCTATACAGTGAATACTATTATTAAATTCATTTGGCTTAGATTCAGTTAAGAAATTTATCAAATCAAAAGAATTCAATGTAGCTTCGTAAAACCGATTTGAGAAAGAAACTAAACCCTGAATAAAATTAATTATAGACTGATTAAAAAATTTATTTCTGTCAGCAGGCGCAGAACTAAAATACTTAAACATTAATTCATCTACCTCCTTCTTTAAAATTACTTTAGCATTAGAAGTAAGTAATGCATAGTTTCTATTTAATAATTCTTGTTCAGCATTATTTTTCTCCAAAGCCATCGCTGTGCTAGAAAAAATAATAACCAATAAAACTTGGAAAAAATCTAGAATCGAATTTTGAAGAAAATTTTTAGTGTCCGATAGAATTCTTTCTTTGTAATTTAAGAATCGTTCATCATTCTTAATGATTAATTCTAAAGCAATTTCAAAAATGCTCTGATCATAATCTCTTTGATCGAATAGAGCAATTTTAATGTCCTTCTCAATGATAAAATCTCTTACCTGTATAAATGTATCTTGGCTTAAAACTTCGTAAAGAGTAAAAATGGAAATATATACTTTTTCAAAATTTTCATTCAAATATTTTTCGATTAGGAATGGGCTGTGACTAGAGTTTTTTATTTCCGACCAATCATAAAATATATTCGTGTCAATGATTGCATTCACAATGGTTATCTGCCTAAAGAATCATCCTGAGCTTTTAAATTATCCAACGCTTTTAAAAAATCAGCAACATATTGATTTTCTACAACGTTTGAATTTAAACTTTTGTGTGACACTTCTGTAATGGTAGATAAATCATTTGCGAGAGACAAGTTAAGGCGTTTAAGAAGGATATTAAAAACAGTTCCTATTAAATATAAGCATAAATCAATACCCAATTGACTTGTATTAGAGTTAATATCTTGTCCTGCGTGAACTAATCTATTTCTAAGACTTTTAATTTCTTTATATTCATCCCAAACTGCTTTATTGGAATTTTCTCTTTTTTCTTTTTTTAAATCTAATCCGAATTGATCAATGACACTTAAAATTATATTTGAAAGTCGTTCAATGCTATTGCTACTAAACGATGCATCAACTAATATATCTGATTCTAAACTTCCAAAAAAAAAGGATTCTTTTATAACTGGAACCAAAATTAAGTCTTTAAAAAATTTTTCAATACTGATAAAAGAATTTAAAAGAGAGGAATTATATTCTCCACTATCATGCAGTCTTTTTGCGTCTCGATAAAATTTAATAACAAGCGCGTGATCATTTGAACTTAGGAAATATTTTTTTAAAATATATTCATTGTAGGCAAATCTTATCTTCTCATCAAAGTCTGGATTTTTGAAAAATAATTCGCTATATTCACCAAAATTCTCGACTATAAATGCTAAGTGTTCATCAAAAACATCTTCCATTGGATCATTAGGTTCTTCGTCTTCTTCTAAGTTCATATTCTACTCATTAAATCTTATTACTTAAATCGACCCTACACTTACCGTCAAATAAAAAAAATCAAACCTTCAAAGCAATAAATAGATTCTCTAATCTACGCGGTTTCTTACCATTACCCTCCACTCGGAATGACCGAAATCATCGAAGGAACTTTTCTTTTAACTTTTTGATGGAGCCGTGCGACCAAGAGAAGAGGCGCCACTATATACTTTAAAGCAAGCATGATGTTACTGAGTTTATTTACAACAACCTAACTTCAATTAACCACCACCATCTGCATATCCGGTAACACCAAAAATTTTTCCCTCGAAATAAATCTGTTTAGATAATGATAACTCTCTGGTAAGCGGACAAGTGGAGTTTGCGTTAAGGGGCAATTTTTCCATAAAAAATTTCCATTGAGAGTTCTATCTACGTCAAACCATAAATAGAGTTGATAGACTTTTGTATTTTTATTTACAATTTCTAAATGTTCGAAAGTCTTTTTATAAAATGCATTTGTAATATCATAAAGCTCTTCCTTGTCTTCCTCGAGCCAAGCGGAATAGATAGTTTTGAATTCATTGCTCCAATTTTCTAAATCAAAAATAGAATTTACCTCTTTGTATATGCCATTATCCGCAGGGATAGATTCTTCCGTTATCATATCCCAGATGATTTCTTTCGTCTCCGGTAGCCACATGAGTTTGAGTAATTTATTTTTTAAATCTTCCATCTTTTAATAACTTTAAAGCTTTTCGTGCTTTTCTTACTTGTTCCCCATCTTTGCTATTCTTAGCAATATTTTCAATCTCATCTATTGTCTTATCGTAAAATTCTCCTGGAAATTCAGCCCTGATACTTCCTTTTCTACTTTTAGAAATAATAACATCCGCTGTTTCGCCAATGGCATCATTTGAAACAACAACGGGCGGAATTAAAACTTCAAGGTTAGGTATAAAACTAAAAGATAAAACAAGTATTAACGCTAAACCAAGAAAGATTAATTTTTTGTCTAAAATTAGAATTCTATCCATAGAGCAATTCTAGAATAATGAAATGTTTTAGATTAGCAAGTAGAAATCTTTTTCTTGCTATTTACTCGTTATCATTTACTCAAACCCCCAATGCACTTTTCCTTCTTACTTTCTGTTCCGCATAAAAATCACGAAATGTTTTCATTACAGTAAGTTGCTTTGCGAGTTTTTGTGATTCTTCTCTGATATCATGGTCGTTTTGAATTCCAATCCAGAATTGTGGATTTAGTTCAAAAAATTTTCCTAGTTTGATAGAAATGCTAGCGGTTATATTGCGTTTGCCTTTCACAATGTCTGAGATTTTTGATTCGGGTATTCCTGTTTCTTTTGCTAAGCGATAGGCAGAAATATGCATTGGTTTCAAAAATTCCTCTAAAAGAATTTCACCTGGATGGACGTTTAAAAATTTTCTTTGTGCCATAAATATTTTCCTCTCAGTGATAGTCAGTGATTTCAACATCGTAAGCATTACTATTTTCAAATTTGAAACAAATTCTCCATTGGTCGTTGATAGAAATTGCAAACTGATCTTTCCTATCCCCGCTTAATTTATGCAAACGGTTACTTGGCGGAATAAGTAATTCATTTACATCAATAATGTTATTTAGCATTTCTAATTTGTATAACGCCTTTCTTTGAATGGTCGGCGGTATTTTCTTAGAGAAATGTCCATCCCAAAGATTTTTAGTTTCCTTGTCGCTAAACGATTTAATCACTATTATTAATACTAATCATTATGGTAAGTATTGTCAATGAAAATTTTACAACAACCGATCTCTTCTAACCAAATTAAAAGGCTTGCAAATTATTTTTAAGAAAATACCATCTAGTTTAAAGGTAAAGTGAGGCTATATGATAGTATTAATAAAATACCACTTTTCAAAAATAAGTTTTGCTATTTTTTAATTCGCTCAGTATCGTAAAAGTAAATGAATATACAAATGCTACAGCCATTTCCCGATTTAGGCTTAAACCCCAAACAGGCAGAATACTTTTGGTATATGTTACCCTACGCTGTTCCTGGTTTTATGACATTTATAGTTGGTTTTGTCCTCTGTCTTTTGGGGTTATTTCGAATTAGCCTTAAAGAAAAGTTTGGATACTACTTATCTTTTAGTATTTCTTGTCTTGGTTTTGGTATGCTTGGTTTAGTCTTAGGGCTCAGGTCTGTGATTTTAGATGAAGCAGTTTTGCTTGAGTGGAATACTCGCCTTTATCCGCTCGTTCTTTTACTTTCTCCTGGTTCCAGTCATTTAATTTATTATATTCTAGATAAAAAATACAAAATAGCCCTTTGGATGGCAGGATTAAATTGGCTCGTCACTCTTCTTGCTCTTTGGGGAATTTTGAATAATATAGCGTTTACGGGTAAATTCATTCAGTATTCCTTCGGCAAATACCCAATAGCCTCTCTTTATTTAAAACCCTGGGGTGCAGTTGGAGCTTTGACTTTTATTTTAGTTGGATTACCGGTTTATTATCATTATCTTCGTCAACATTCTTTTCGTGAAAAACGTTTTTTAGTGATTGGTCACAATGCACTACTCTTTCTTGTGATTTCAAATTTACCAAGTTTTGTTGGAATTCCCATTTTCCCTGGAAGCACTTTTTCATTTATCCCTATGTGTATTCTTGCCTATGGAGTTTTTAATTCTGATTTTAAAGATTTAAAACAATTACTCTTTGAAAAAAATGGTTTCTTTTATGTTCTCAATTCTTTTATTGCTATAATTCTTTTCGGGTTAGCGATCACTGTTATTTTCTTTCTTTCCCCTTCTGATTATGATAAAATGAATTTGTATCCATGGATTTTTATCCCCCTCCTTTCAACCTTTGTCGTTGTTGGGCTTGGAATATTCTTAGGTGGCACAAACCCAAATCGACAATTGAATCAATTGGGAGCTTTATCTATGTATCTTTACGGCTTCCAGCTGTTAGCCATTATCGCTATGAGTATATCTTTAGATCCTTTGATTGGTCATCGCATCGAACAACTATGTTATATATTTTTTTGCTTTGTTCCTTCTATTCAATTTCGGTTTGCCTTTACTAGTTTGAATAGACCGCTACCTAAAATAGCTTTTTTTCTCGATATTATATCTGTTCTTCTCAGTGTAATGGCGCTTAGCCCTTACTTATTTATTGGTTATTATGAATTCCCCTGGGGACGAATTTCTGCGTCCTGACCTGTAATTCAATTATTAGGTGTGGTGGGTTTTATTGCTATTGTTTCAGGAATAAAAGAATGGTGGAGTTTACGAAAGAAAAACAAGGATAATCCTCTTGGAAATTTAGCAATTCTTTCTCTATCAGTAAGTGGAATTATGTTGATGGGAAATATTCCTGCTACTATAGGAATGGAATTTTATCCTATTGGGAATATAACAATATTCTCGACTGGTATAATGGCATTTGCCGTAATTAAGTATGGTGGAAAAAATATTAAAACAGAATCTCTTCGAATCAGTTCTTATTTAGTTCCTTTTGCTCTTTTTACAGTATTGTTTATGCTTATAGTTATTAATAAAACGATTCCAGAAAATGTAAGTTTAATAAATCATTGCCTGCATCTATTACTGAGTGGAGTTCCTTTAGTTTTAATTAGTTTTCTTGCGACATTTATTTTGATTCGTCCGATTGCACAAAAAGTTGATTATGCGCTCCATGATTTACTTTTAGCAAAAGAAGCTACTGAAAAACAAAAAGAAGAATTAGAAAATATAGGTGAGTATTCAAAAAAATTAAATTCTAAATTGGACTTAGATAGAATTTTAGGTGAAATCTTTTCTTATTTTCAAGATCGCTATAATATTGAAGCAATCATCATGCAGTTTTATGATAAAGAAAAAAATGAATTTTATACTTATAAAACTACATCTCCCGAAAATGCTACGCAAGAAATGATAAATTATAGCAGGAAACTACGATTACCCTACGATGAAAGACTAGGAATTTTATTTTCCGCATTTAATAAGCTTAAAACTTTGTATCTTCCGCGCGTTGTTTCCAGTTTGCAACCACCGATCATTCGGGAAATGATAGAGGTTTTAAAATTTAAAGGATTTTTATGTGTTCCTTTGGTGATTCAAGATGAAATTATCGGTAATATATTTTTTACTACTTACCGTGATAAATTAAATTTAACCAAACTTGATATTTCTAATATTTCAATTTTTTGTAATCAGATATCTACAGCTCTACAAAATTCTAAGTTATTTAAACAAGTCCGCGAAGCAATAAAAGAGGCAGAAATTGAAAGAGGTATAGCATTAATTTCACGAGAAGAGACAGAGGTGGAACGTCAAAAATCAGAGAAGTTACTCCTGAATATCCTCCCCAAAGATGTTGCTATGGAACTCAAAGAAAAAGGATTTGCAGAGCCAAGTTTATTTGAATCTGTCAGTGTATTGTTTACTGATTTTAAAGGTTTTACGAGTATTGCAGAAAATATGAGTCCAAATGAACTTGTTAAAGAGTTGGATGCTTGTTTTATTCAGTTTGATAAAATTACAGAACATTTTAATTTAGAAAAATTAAAAACGATAGGCGATAGTTATATGTGTGCTGGTGGAATTCCCATAAAAAATAAAACACATGCAATAGACTCCATATTAGCCGCTCTCGAAATTCAAAATTTTATGAACACAATAAGGTCAGAGAAGGAAAAAAACGGTTTACCATACTGGGAGATAAGACTTGGTATTCACACTGGACCTTTGGTTGCTGGTGTCATTGGAGAACGGAAGTTTGCCTACGATGTCTGGGGTGATACAGTTAATACCGCAAGTCGAATGGAATCATCCGGGGCAGCCGGAAAAATTAATATTAGTGGAGCAACTTACGAATTAGTAAAGGATTTTTTTGAATGTGAATACCGTGGGAAAATAAATGCAAAGAATAAAGGTGAAATAGATATGTATTTTGTGCATGGACTAAAACCAGAATTTTCCAAAGCTGGAACCAGTCTAACGCCTAACGGTAATTTTTGGGGACTTTGGAGTAATTTGTAACTTTTGTTGCTATGCTGTGGCTAAAGACAAAGAGTATTATAGTAAATGCCAAAATAAATTACGCATTTGCAAATCGAAATGCTGCATTTGCTTCTACCAAACGCTATTTCTAAAAAGCCATTGGGTAATTACTTTTGGCGTTTGGTATATAATTCGTGACCTAGCTACCGACTGTAGCGAAGGGGACTTTTTCGAGTGAGTAA
>JANMOF010000358.1:0-7431 GCA_031368925.1 Leptospiraceae bacterium | reverse complement strand
TTAAAACGATAGGCGATAGCTATATGTGCGCCGGTGGAATTCCCAAACGTAATAAGACTCATGCGATTGATTGTTGTCTTGCCGCCCTTGAGATTCAATCTTTTATGAATTTGATGAAGAAATTAAAAGAAGAGAAGGGCTTTCCTTACTGGGAGCTAAGACTGGGTATCCACACAGGACCTTTGATTGCAGGTGTGATTGGCGAGCGCAAGTTTGCGTACGATGTCTGGGGAGATACTGTAAATACTGCCAGTCGCATGGAGTCGAGTGGAACTCCGGGGAGAATCAATATTAGCTACTCAACCTATGAAGTTGTCAAAGACTTCTTTGTTTGCGATTATCGGGGCGAAGTTTCCGCTAAGAACAAAGGTGTGGTTAAGATGTATTATCTGGAACGCATCAAGCCTGATTTTTCCAAAGATGAAATGGGGCTAATGCCAAATGGGAAGTTTTGGGAAATTTATGGGTAGTGGCGAGGTCATCTATTAACGAGTGGTTTAATCCACTCGTTAATAGATGATACTACAATTTTGTGACTGTGCAGGTCTTTGCTGTTTCAATAAAACTAGCCTTACTATGATCGTATTTCCAAACACGTGAGGATGTTACTTCTGATTCAGAGCCCCAGTAATCTATATCCAGCGTAGTATCTTTAAAGCCTGCACCTATCATGGCTGTTGGATCTCCGTCTGGATCTTCTCCTTCTTGCACCAGAACAAATACATCAAAGTTTGCGATCTCAGAGCAGTTACTCAATGTTACCCCCACAGTAGGAAAATCGAATTCGAATCCATGATCATCAAAGGTATTGGAATTTGGATCTATATCTAAATGCGGATAGCTTGCGCTTGGCACCCAGATTCCGCCAACCTTGATTTCATATCCAGTTAAAGTTCCGTCTTTGTCAAATAATTCTCTTTCTTCTTCCGTTACACCTGAGTGGGTAAACTTTTGCGTAAACTCTACTAAGCCGCCACTATCGTTTATCCTGCCCTTAATTTTTGTTACTATATCTTTCGTTGAATCAGCAGTATCATCTTCCCGATAAAATTGATCCATAAGTATGCAATCGCCTGCAGTGTCACCCTTCGTGCATTCTTCTAAAATCAAAAGACTTGTGTGACTGGTTGTATCTATTTTATAATTATTTAGAAACGTTAGTCGCTTTTTACCGGCAGCAGAAGTTTCTAATGTAACATTTCCTTCCATGATAATTATATCGAGTCCTACTTTCATATTTTCTTCGTGACCAAAAGAAATTTTCTTAAAGTCAGAAGTAAATTTTAAGCCCTTGCTAAATTTGCCATTAGCCGGACATTTTTTAGCAACCATGAAATTGTTTGCGAATGAATAATGTACCTGGTGATCAAAGTCACCTGAAATTTTATTGTAAAGAATTGCAGGACTTGGAAGAGACGCACCGACTATTGGAAGTTCTCCTTCCTCTTGCAGGTAATTCAGTTCTGCCTCTGCTTCGGCTGCACTCATTCCAGTTTCTTGAAAGGCTTCTTTTACTAGACCTATCATCGTATCCGTTACAATAATCTTGGACGCGCCACCATTAATGCACACGCCCGGAGAAAATTTTGCATCTGTAATAACAGAATCAATTAAAAGCATCTCGAATGCAACATCATTGGCGAGCTTACTAAATTTTTCAATGGCAGAATTAATAGTAATATATCCATCTGCTTTGGGAGCAGGGAGTGTCGCAAAGAGTGGATTGTTACTTGCCCTTGATTTTAAGTTTTGAATAGAGCTGCTTGTGTTACTTGATGCGCTTTTAATGCTTGCTGGGAGATTCATAGAAATACGCGGCGGAACGTTAGTTGTTCTCAAACCGGAGGTAGCTAATTTAATTCTAAGTCTATTAAACAGGTAATATTCGGTAGCCGCACTTGATTTATCCTTACTACTCTTGCATTGAGGTAATGCTAGAAAAGAAAGCATCAGTGCCACTATAGAAATAATTCGCATAAGACTCGTGTTATTTAGTCCAAAATATTGTAGGACAGTAAATTGACTTAGACTTTTAACTAAAACTTTATTCATTGATAATCCCTCGAAAAATATTCATGAACTAATTATTTCAAACGTCAAGCGTAATTTTACCCTTCCCATTTAGGAAATAACTCTGCGTCTACTCCAAGTAAGTTAAAAATCCTACCAGCAATAAAATCCCCTAAGTCGTCTATCGTCCTCGGAACTTGGTAAAATCCAGGTGATGCTGGAAGAATAATCGCGCCTGCCTGGTCGAGGGATAGCATATTACGTAAATGAATCTGGTTGTAAGGCGTTTCGCGGGGAACCACGATTAGCCGACGACGTTCTTTTAGAGTTACATCGGCGCATCGCTCGATCAGGTTATCAGTGAAGCCTGCATTGATAGATGCGATTGTTTTCATGGAGCAGGGGAGAACGACCATTCCATCCCAGGTGTTTGAGCCAGAGGCAATGTCAGCTCCAATGTCAGCGAATGGACGAAAGTGAATTTTATTCTGGATACTTTCGATTTGCCACTTGTTTATGATGAAGTCCAAAATCTCTTGCGGAGTATTTACATTTGTCTCATACTCTTCTCGAAAGATTCTAATAGAAGCGGGGCTAATAATGAGAAACGTCTCACCCTTTATTTCGAGTAACTTTTTAATAAACCGAGCAGGGTAAATTGACCCACTCGCACCTGCGATGCCTAATACTAGTTTCATAATGATTCCTTTTGATAATTTTTTTATCACAGATATACACTGATTTAACACGGATAGATATTAGGCTTGTTGAAATTTCATAATTATTTATGATAGCATAGTGTCATTTCGAGCGGCAGTCGAGAAGTGCTCATAAACGACGCTTTTTAGTTTTGCAGTTATCGACCCTGCTCGAACTGACATCTAATCTTTCAACAACTCTATTATTAATTACGTTAGATCAATCTTATCCACTCAATTTCACCAATAGTTCTTTCCATTTATCTAATAGAATTCCTATAAATAAAATTACACTGATCGATGCATTGATGTGAAAGAATGCGATTGGAATTTTCTTTAAGTCATTGGGGCTAACGAGTATATGCTCTATGATAAAAAGGACTCCAGTCATTGTTAAGAATAGGAAGTAGAATATTTGTAAGTTTGCTAAGTAGCCTGCGTATACGAAGAGGCTAAATGCTATTAGATGCGAGAGCTTCGCAATCCTAAATGCCGCTGGGATTCCCAGTTTACTTGGAATGGAATGAAGTCCTAGTTTTCTGTCGATCTCTACATCCTGCGAAGAATAGAGTATGTCAAATCCAGCGATATGAAACATAAGTCCGAACGACCAGAGAGCAGGGACTAATTCTAAATTGTTTTGAATCGCAATCCAGGCACCACTTGGAGAAATTCCAATTCCAAGTCCGAGGATGAAGTGGCAAAACATCGTAAATCGCTTACTGTAGCTGTAGAATAATATAATCGCGAGAGCAGGAATGGAAAGATAAAAGCAAAGCGGGCTTAAAAGGAAACTCGTAAAAAGAAATACGAGTCCGAACAAAATCGTAAACCAGAGAACTGATTTTTCAGAAAGAACACCTGAGGGTATTTCCCTGTTAGCCGTTCTGGGATTTGCTTTGTCAAATTCTCTGTCGGCGTAGCGATTAAATCCCATCGCAGCACTTCTTGCCGTGAACATGCAAATGAGGATAAGAAGAAGTTTCCACAGTAGTTCATTTAGACTTAAGTTCGATTTTAAAATAGCAATTACGCTGGCAAGTCCGGCAAACGGAAGTGCAAAGAGTGTATGCGAAAATTTTACCATCTTCCCGTAGTTGTTAATTGTAGTAAGTAGGGACATTATTTCCTCGTTAGTATTTATTTAAAAACATCATCGTAATCTGGCATGAGAACTTTTAGGGAACGATCCTGACCGACAGTGACAATTCCCGCCTTGGCTAGAACCAAAAGATATTTCTCCATGAAGAAATCAAATGGGTCAGACTCATCTTTATCATAAATCTGTAGAGAGCTTTCTATCATGAAGAGCTTTGCAAACTTTAGATCTCCCGTAAAAAAGTAGAGAAAGTTTTTAGAAGCAGGGTAGGGCATTGTAGGGACTAATACAGATTTTCCGTTATCGAGACTCAGATGCAATTTCCCGTTTTCAATTGCCAGGCTTTGGATTGTGCCGGACAGTTTGGGCGGGGGAAAAATCGAAAATGGCTCAACAAATATATGGTTCGATTGAATTTTAATTCCGCGCCCGTCAGGAACAGGAAGAAGCTTTTCTAGGTTTAATCCTACTGCGCCTAAGAGTGATTTGGCGTAAGGATTTCCTAAGGTGGTAATTTGGTCTGCTGTAATTACAATCTTTTCTTTTTTTTCATCTAGAGAAATTTTACCGAGCATTTCAAACTCTAGCCAGATAACGAAGTTAAGACTACCTGATAGTCTAATCTGGTTTGAATTAGGCTCCGGAAAATCTAATTCTTTAATCTTTAGAGGTGAGTTCGGATAATTAAAAATACTATCTCGCATAATTATTTTTAGAGTAGAACTTGCGATATACACATCTGCTTTTGAAACATTAATTTGAAATGCATTTACGTCATCTAAATTAATTACTTTCAGAGGATGCACGGGAAGTAGCTCAGCATTTAGATTTTTTAAAAGTAGAATTATATTTTCTGTAAAACGAAAGTTGACATTATCCGCAGCTAAAAAACTACCTGCCTTAGAGGCACTAAGAATAGGAGCAGGTTTGTGATCTTCATACAGATTGAGTCTTGGTTTTGCTGAACTAATGATATAATTTTCGATCCTAAAATAAATTGTCAGACAAAGTAGGATTAATAGGACAAAGTGCCTGGATACTTTTTCAAAGATATTCATAGCCTATCCTTTTATTTTAACCCCGTAAAATTAAAATAGGAAGATTGATATCAGGTAGAAAATCCTGTCTTTCTCCTGCAAAGAGTAGTTTTTTTTCAGGATTTTTTTGAATATCATTCCAGTGTTTATAACCAATGATTGCAAGGGAATAAGTTCCAAGTTTCTTTCTATTCATCTCCCAAGAGGGGATAATCGGAATTACCTTTCCGAAGTGCTCTTTGATGAGTCTTCTGTCTGGCTCTTGGTCTGTGTCGTTGATTAAATGAATTCTCTCTGTAGATGCTTTGTAAATGCTTGATGCTACGTGGAAAAGGGAATTAGCTTCAATCGGGTCTTCGTAAAATACTGCGACGGATTTAATCTCATTTAAGTGTTTATCTAAAAATACGCCGACGGTGCAATCTAATTCAGAAAGCACGCTTTCTACTTTTCCGCCGAGGACATTGTCGCCAAATATGCGTTTTGCGGCACCCATAAGCACTAAGGTGGATTGCTCTTTTCTTACAGTCGCAGAAATTTCTTTTGTAACTTCATCTGAGATTTTGAATATCGTATTGAGTTTTATTTTTCTTTCTCTAGCAAGCGCTTCTAAAGGTTCGAATATGCTAGCGCTGTGATTAGACTCACTAATTGAAATATTTTCTGGAACGGGTGATAGGTGTAATGCGGCGATGTTTCCATTTTTTCCGCTGATACCTGTTGCTAATTTTAATAGCGAAACACCAGCCGATGTCGGTCCGAATGTAATTAATATGGGGGAGGAGGAACCAGCGTCTAATTCGTGTAAGACGTCATCTTCCGGTTTAATAGAAAGTTTGAGTAAAGGTCCTGTGATGAAAGTAGTGATTAATGCCATTAATACCATCATGACAAAAATAGTTGGAGAAATAATCCCTAGATCGTAACCAATATTTAGAACGATTAATTCCATTAGTCCGCGGGTATTCATAAGAATGCCAATGGAAAACGAATCTCGCCAGGACATTCCTGTGAATCTAGAAGCAAACATACTACCGACAAGCTTACCGACAATAGCCACAATGATAATTAGAAAGCAAACTCCCCAGAGATGAAGGTCATTTAAAAGACCGACTTTTGTTCTAATACCTGTGAAGGCGAAGAAAAGAGGCAATAAAAATATAGTGCTAAAGTCTTCGAATTTTTCTGTTAGCACTTTACGTAATTTAGTATTAGTAGGCATCACAACGCCTGCGAGAAATGCTCCAAACAAAGCATGAATACCAATTCCTTCTGCAAAAATAGCCGAAGCAATTACAATTAATAGAAGAGCGGTTAATACACCTTTGCCTATAATTTCTTTTGTTACATAGACTTTACTCATCCGGTTGAGTAGAGGCTGAATGAGTAAAATCATAATTGTAATGAATACGACTGAAATAATTAACGTGACTACTGCAATATAAACCGTTCCCGCGTTTACAATGGCGATGATGATGGCAAGAATACACCATGCACTTATATCATCGACCGCAGCACAGGTAATCGCCATTACCCCCAAGGGAGATTTTGTGAGTCCACGCTCCTGGATAATTCGTGCGAGTACTGGAAACGCTGTTATACTCATAGCAATTCCCATGAATAAACCGAAAGAAAGAAAGCTTACTCCTTCCGGTGCAAATTCATCGAATAAGTAAAGAGATAATAATACTCCCAAAATATAAGGAAATATTATGCTTGTATGGCTGATGAATATAGCGGATGACGCTTTCTTTTTTAAAACAGCAACATCAAGCTCCATTCCGATGATGAACATAAAAATAACAAGTCCAATTTGGCTTAGAATTTTTAAATAGCCCATTGATTCTTTTGGGAATAGAACCTGCGAAAATTCAGGAAATAAAAAACCGATGAAGGAAGGGCCGAGGGCAATGCCCGCGAAGATTTCTCCGATGACAGAGGGTTGTCCTAATTTTTTAAAAATCATCGAGAAAAAACGAGCAAATAATAAAACTATAATTACTTGGATGAGAACTACGCTGAGTGGGTCTTTTAGATTTCTTTTTACTTCTTTTAAAAAAGCTTCCGTGATAGATTCAGTAACCGGATGCTCTATTACTTTCTCGGATTTTTTTAATTGCTCTAATTTTTTGGGATCAGTAATCTCTTTTTGAAATTTGTATCTGTCTCCTTTTAAAAAAACGAGGCTCATGACGAGTGCAAATGCGACTCCCATAAGGATATAAGCTAGCGGTTCATATTTTTTCATGCGGTCTGTAAAAAAACTGATTTCCTTTACAAAATTGACTTTATTAATTCCTACCTTAAATAGTCATCATTAAATTATAGTTTGCAAAGCGTGAAACTATAGAATTTAGAAAAAGGTGTAAGATTTGGTTAAGTCAAAATATATTTTTATAACTGGTGGAGTTGCTTCTTCGCTTGGAAAAGGTGTTACGGTTGCAGGGCTTGGGTGTTTACTCGAAGCACGTGGTTATAAAGTCGCACTACAGAAAATGGATCCGTATATCAATATTGACCCGGGTACGATGAGTCCTTACCAACACGGAGAAGTGTTTGTGACAGTCGACGGCGCTGAAACCGATTT
>JANMOF010000260.1:0-1757 GCA_031368925.1 Leptospiraceae bacterium | reverse complement strand
CCGCGCTGTCTTCTTTTTATTCTTCTCATTTGCAATGTAAAGTCTTACTGACTCTATTTTAAACTCTTTTGTGTATACTCTCATCTTGGTCTCCTTTCGGAAACCTAAATTCGTGTCCACTTTTTATGCAGTAGTCCACTTTTTAGATATTCAAATCCCCCTTTGTCCCCCTTTGCGAAAGGGGGTTTCGTTCTAAGTGGTGTCTAATTGTAAAAATACACACTACTCGTAAACCCCCTTTTTTAAAGGGGGGCAGGGGGGATTCTTCTAACGCCTACTACAAAGTAACCACTATGGCAAAATTAACAAACGATTTTAACAACAATATAAGCGGTAGACTTGGGAATGTTGTATATTACCAGCGAGGCGGTAAAACATTTATTCGAAGTGTACCATCCAAATTCACTGATAAAGAAAGTGATAAACAAAAAATTAACCGAAAGCGTTTTGCTCAAGTAGGGAAGCTCTTCCAATTATTTAGACCAGCACTACGCTATGAACTACCGAAAGGAGTAGTCAATAAAAGTTGTCTATTTTATACATTGAATTCTCCCTTTGTTACTGCATCCCTGGACAATGTTTCTATTGAGTATGATAAATTAGTTCTATCCAATACAGTGTTCAAGGAACTTTTAGGGCTAACAGTTACTAGTTCACCTAACCAAATCCTCTTTCAATGGGAACCAGACAATCTACAGGATGACAGCTATTATGTGCTCTGTGTTGTCTATGCTAAAGGCATACAGCAAGTATACGTCTCTGATGTAAAGAGAAAGGAGCTTTCTGCAACTGTCAATCTTCCAGATGGTGCGGGAGACATTATCACCTACACAATCGCCCACAGGCGGACAGCATGAATGAGATTTTTATCAATATTAAAAAGAATCTCTATGAGTTGTTATCCGCTATTTTACTCATTGGTTTGTTTTATACTAAGAACAAGCTAGTGCATGATTATTTTAGCTACCGGGGAGTATTTCAATCTATTCGTTTTAAAATATTTAAGATTGAAAAACTTTCTCAGCTTTTAGTTCTATCCGGTGCAGATAGATCAATTCTCTATGAACTAGTTGGCGATACTTTTATTCCATCTGCATTTAGTCTCAGGGATGGAATCAGCTTTCATCATGGAGAGAGCATTGATAAGTCAGACAGTCTTTTCGACTGGTCAAATAAAAAAGAATACATATGGTCGGAGTCTAACCATCATTTACCCGTATCAGCACTAAATAATTGCAAATCTATTCTTTATTCACTCATTAAAAATCAAGATGGGAAACCGGCAGCCATTCTAATGTTGCATTATGTATTCAAAGCGGAAACTAAAACAAACTTCACATTACTCAATACTTACAGATTAAAAATCAAGGATATATTAAATATGGAAAAAGAAGATTCAAAAAAACTTCTAGCAGTTCTAATTTCTTTTCTTACGAAATTAGTAGAACTCATCACAATTAAAAACATTTTACGAATTGCTTTAATGGCTCTAAATATTCGTATCATTCAGTCAGAGCTTTCCCGCGAGGGTTATACATTCATTACCCTCCCCATCTATGGAGTAGGGACTGAGATTCCTCTTGTCTTGCTTTTACTCTTTGCTGCCATTGCTAATTCTGGACTACTGCATAAAAAGTGGACACGAATTTAGGTTTCCGAAAGGAGACCAAGATGAGAGTATACACAAAAGAGTTTAAAATAGAGTCAGTAAGACTTTACATTGCAAATGAGAAGAATAAAAAGAAGACAGCGCGGGA
>JANMOF010000180.1:0-3561 GCA_031368925.1 Leptospiraceae bacterium | reverse complement strand
GATTTGTTTCGATACATTGAAATTTTTTACAATAGAAAAAGATTTCACTCGACTTTAGGCTTTACAAGCCCAGTCAATTTTAGAATACAATATGAAAAGGCAGCCTAAATTCAATGTCCACTTTTTATGCAGTAGTCCATACAGCAAGTGCCGTCTGTGCAGTAGACTCTATCGCTTTAGTCTTCTCTTCCTTCTTAGCTTTCTTAGCCTTGATCTTCGCATTCGTTGTAGACGCAACGGTAGTTGCCAAATCTTTATCCATCCCATTAGCCTCTAGAAAGTCAGCCATTGCTTTTTCTTCCAGTCTATCCTTCCATCCTTCCTTCGACATATCCACCTTAGCCGCTCCCGTCCAGGTTGCTGGTGGTGTTGGCGAATCGGTGTTATCTTTCGTGTTAAGGTCTTGATGAATCAAGCCCCTACCTCTTACCATAACACACCGACCGCGCTCGCGGCTACTGTCAATAATTTGCTCTTTGTTGTGTAGCATGAACCTTTTCGAACTATGCAAATTATTGACACCGCCTTGATCGCTTTCGCGTAGAAGTAGGTAAGATTTGTTAGTTAAGTAGAAACTTCCGATAGAATTTTGCCAAACCACATAATCCAATTACTTACTTTGCTCCTTTTGACTTTAAATAATCAGCTATCTTTATCTGATTCTTTTTTAGTGCCCAACCAAGGATACTGATACCCTCTTTGTCTTTCCAATTAAAATTAGCACCTCTTGATACTAATAACTTTGTAACCTCAATATAACCTTCATGCACAGCATTCCTGAGAGCAGTATGACCAAAATAGTCTGCAATATTTATATCTGCATGGTAATCTAACAAAAGTTTTACCATTTTATAATCGCCATGAAATGCAGCGTTCATTAGAGGGGTAATCCCGGTTTTATTTCTTGTATTAACATCTGCCCCTCTTTTTAACAAAATTTGAGCTACTTCAAATTGACCAAAATTTATTGCGGACATTAATATAGAATTACCAAAAATATCGTCTTTCGATTCTATACTTCCCCCATTATCTAAAAGATAATTGATTATATCGATTCGATTTCTATCGATTATTAAATTTAATGTAGGAAATCCTTGTTTGCTTTTCAAATTTATATCTGCTCCGTTAGCCACTAAGATTTTAACTATATCTAAGTGCCCTTTAAAAGCAGCCATTTCTAATGGAAGTAATTTATCAATTCCTTGCCCATTAACGTTAACCCCTTTTTTTATTAAAACGTTGACTTTGTCTAAATCTCCGTTGTTACAAGCTAACAAAAGTATCTCTACGTCTTCTTCTACTACTTCAGTTCGAACGTTAAATCGGTCGGTCTTGCAATTCAGAATAATTAGCCATATTAAAAGCCAATGATACCGTTGTATCTTACGGAATATTAACATAATTTCCTCTTTCTAATGACTCTGAAATTTTTTTCATTTGATTTCTAATTGCGTACGATTTTTTATTTATTTTTATTTTTTCTGCGTTCTCCATATAATTCACTCGATACGAAAACCCATGCTCTTCGCGTATATCGTTTTCGGAAATTTGCGCTGACTTTGGAATATTTATTTTCTTTCCATCCATATCAAAAATAGCAATCCCATTTCCGTGAGTTCTTAAAACTTCATCTTTGTATACAGGGAGTTTTATAATCCTTTTACTAGCTTCATCGTAATGTTGCGCTAAATAATAATCTGCCTTTAAAATCTCATTCGTTGAATTTATATCCGCTAATATTGATTTTTTATAGTATAGTAAAATGGCCTGAGTTTCAAAATCTGCTTTACTATTAGCTATAGCGGGTACATCGCGGATTTCTTCTTGTAACCCCGTCAGAGTTACTTTATTATTCAATTTCTTATTAAGCTCTTCTCTTTCAAAATCATTCAATTCAATTTTCTTTCCTTCTTTTATAGACTGAAAAATTTCATTCCACCTAGAAACAGATTTTTCAATATCAGTATTATTTTTACTTAAGGTACTAACATTGGCATCTCTATTACCTTTTGGTATTTCATATGTTCCGTTCAAATGAGTCAATGAATGTATTAACTCATGTCCGACAGTAATAAATGAAGGCATTTTCTCTTGCTTAATATTCTGAGCATTTTTGATTATGCCATTTTCAATATCATTCTTCGGAACTGTTGAAACATTAAGCTTGATATCTTGATCCATTGCTATAATTGAACTTTTTTTATTTTTAGGAGATTCACTCTCTCCTGTAAAATCATAAGTCCAACCTTCGTTTTCTTTGCTAGGGAAGAACTCTAATATTCCTCCTTTTTCATCGGGCACCCTTTCAATAAAATTCTTTTTTATTAATTCGGCTGATTTAGTTTTCGTTTCTTTTACACCTTTTATTTCTTTATATGTAAGCTCTCCTTTTTCATTTATATCAAACCAATATGTATCAGTAAGGTTGTTCAAATTATTTAATAAACTTTTTTTAAATTGTTCCTGAGAATTCAAATCGGTAATGACTTTAAGGGCAGTCATTTCACCTTTTGCATCTTTAGCCAAGCTTTCTTCTTTCGAAAAGCTTATTTTTATTGAATCTAACTTTATTGGAATCAAGTTTTGCCTTTTAACTTCCTGCTCTTTTTTCGCTAAATCAACTTGTTTTGGATTATAAGGTTTCGATGCCACTTTATCTTGTAATGCGTGTATTTCTTTTGCCTTTTTCTCCTCATTCGCCTTTATCTCACCCTCTTTCTCCGCAATCTTCTTATTAACCTCATCTCGATATTTTAAAATCTCACTCATCGGGCTATTCGTCGCATCCGACAAAGTGCCGTTATCCTGTGCAATCGTGCTTGCCTTATCCAATTCCACACGAAGAGCCGCTAACTCTTTATTCAACTTCTTCGCCTGAATCTCCGCAGCAGTCAAATCCCTTACACCGCTAGCGCGTAACGTTTCCGCATGAGCACGCATCTCTTTCGTATCAACTCCCTGCTTATCTAGCTTATCCAGATACTCATCCGTAGCCGCTCTTGTCGTATTCAAGAAAACATTATCTTTAAAATTAGCTAACTCTTCCTTGGTAGGTTGTTTCTTAGGAGGCTCATCCTCATTACCCGTAGTATTCGATTCCTCATCCTCTCTCGGCTTCCTACCTACAACCGGATTCTCCGCATTCGCAGCATTGCCCGCAGGAGCAGCCGAACTCGAACCACCAGACAGAACCCTATAACCACTAGACAAGAACGCAGAAGCAGCAGAAAACGCAACACCCAGACCAGCAAAAGCTAATTCTCCTAAACCCGATGGACCTTCTTTCTTGTCTCCTTCACCTTCTTCTTTGGCATCGTCGTCTCTCTCGTCCGCAGGCTTGTTAGAATTACCCGCATCTTTTACATCTTTAGCAGGTGCGTTACGAGAAGCATCTTCCAAAATCGCATTCCCTTGTTGCTGTGCAAGAGTATTATGCAAGTCGATTATATCCTGTCCACTTATCTCACCGAGGAAATTCTCATTAGCCGTGTAGTTCCCGTATTGGTCTACTGAACCCTGTTGTGAACCTAGAATCGTTAGCGATGCACTTGTTCCACTTCG
>JANMOF010000166.1:0-8651 GCA_031368925.1 Leptospiraceae bacterium | reverse complement strand
ACTGCCACTTTTTTTTTTTCAATACCTTTACTTTTATTTGCACCGTTTTTAAATTGTTATGCTAAATAAATACAATTTTAATTTTATTAATATTGCAATTGTTACTTATCATTCGGGTCTTCAAAATATACAGAAGCAAGAATCTCTGCATTCTGCGTACTGAATAATTGAATTATCATAAAAACTCGTTGCTCTAGAATAAAAGACTTAACATTAACAAGACTATCAATGCCCGTCAATTGTCCCAGCTTTCGATAATCACTTTTTTCAACGAGTCCGCTCATTGTTAACTGCTTTTCTTTTAATATTAAATCGAGATTTTTTCTATCATACATCTCAAATGAATCAGATTCAGTTAAAACTGATTTTATTTCTTGCAATACCTCAGCTTCATTCAGTTTTAATCCTTTTACATTTGCTGAATAAACTGAAATTTTAAGCTTTCCTTCGAAGGCTTTAGTTTGAATCGTATCGTTTTTTGGACTGGAGGCAGATGCACAAGAAAGCAAAAAGCAAAGCTTAATTAAAATTATTTTTTTCATTTAAATATCCTTAGTTTATGTGGTTTATTAAAAGTATGCGTTCTATAGAAATATGAAAAAAAGTCGTAGAATTCTTATTACTTTTTTTGTATTGAGGTGATACGACTCCGACTTGCTTACCTGATTTTAAAATTCCAAATTTCATAGTATTGCCTTATGCAATAAAAAATAAGGCAAGCCATTCGGCAAGAATTTCTTGGTGTGAGAGCCTGAAAAGTAAACTGTATCAAGCATTCAGGAACTAACGGTCGAAATCGGGAACGAACGGTAAGGAGAAGTTAAAGAAAAGTCAAAGATTTAAGAAAAAAAATTAAAAAGGCTATAAACTAAATATGGTATAAGACTAATTCGAATAATCCTAGTATTTAAAAAAGACTGGACATAAATACATTTTCTTTCATCCTCTTTGTATGAGCCAACTTGATCGAATTACATTTAATACCGCTATCATGGGCGGGCAGGCGTGTATAAGAGGAATGAGAATTCCGGTATCACTTATTTTAAATCTTCTTGCGAACGGGATGTTATATTCAGATATTCTCTCTGAATACCCTGCTATAGAAGAAGATATTCGGCAAGCTCTACGCTATGCAGCTTGGCTCGCAACAGAAAAAGTATTTTTTAGTGTAGCGGTATAATACTATGAAGTTGATCTAGTGTTACTCATTCTAAGTCTTTACGGCGAAGACTCATTACCCGTAGCTTAGAATTTAGTAAATCAAACTCTATGAATCAACTCTTGAAGTAGCATCGAGATACAGTTTTTATCTAATTCTCATCTGTCTCAGTTAATTTCACTACTCTTTTTTCTATAACATTCTTTAATCTGCTTTTATGCCAAACGGCTACAATGAGTACAATTGGCATTTGATGTAGATAGTAAATAAAATAAGGAAATGATTTCAAACTTGCTCTACGAAGACCTGTTTCATCGGATGAAAAGGAATCAGGTTTTATTTCTAATTTTTTGATCTTTATTATTACCTCATTGGCAAGGTTTTTACCAATGCCTTTCTGTTGCTTTTCATACCAATTCACAGCTTCTAGCAAATCTTGATTAGCCTCATCTGTAAATATTGCCTTATTCATCGGCTAACTTAGGTTTTCTCCAAGGCTTTGTTCTAATCCAGAAATAACTTGATCTAGAGAAAGTCCAGATTCTGGATTTTGAAAGTATTTTTTAACTCTCCTATCCAATTCATTTTTGTCTATGTCAGATAAGCCATTTTCCGCAGGTGTGTGTTTCTCCCAAAGAAAATCAACATACTCTAATAATTGCTTTGCAGTCTCTTCTGGGAAAGAAGATATTTTAAAAAAAAGATCTTTATAGTCAATTTGTAATTTAGAAGCTTCCATAATAATAATGTAAAGTTTAGAAAAAAGAAAGCAAGCATTTTCTTATAGGCTAAATCATTTTCGCTCGGAAGCATTTGCTCAGTTTAGCCTTCGAAGAGTTGACCTTTTATTCAGTTATCATACTTTGCTGTTTCATTGGAAAATTTTTTAACCGTATCCATAGCGTATGCGATCAAACTCCATCAAAAACGGAATTTACTTTGCAATTCTTTGAAGGGACGTCTGGCAATTGGAATTTCTATTTGGTTATGGGTAATAGCGTGGGGAGAATTTTCGTTTCGCATTTTAATTTCTTTAATATTCTCAAGCGAAACTAAATAGGACTTATGCACTCGATAGAAATCAGGCGGTAATATTTGCTGCAATGTATTTAGATTCTTTTTAAAATGCTCAGTGTTTCCTGACTTTAAATGTATCTTTGTTTTCTTTCCATCTGCCTCAAAGAAATTAATACTCTCGATGGGCAATAGTAAAATAGAATCACCTTTACGAACCGAAATTTTTTTTAGTGACTTTCGGATTTCCAATTTGTTTTCCAAACGATTTAAAGCTGATTCTAGTCTTTCCCTATCAAATGGTTTTGGAATAAAATCAACTACACCGTATTCAAAAGCAACTAGCGCCTTATCAACATTACCCGATATAACAATTGTATGAAAGGAAGAGGCAACTGCATGTTCTAATAATTCAAATCCATCTTCTCCATTCAAATTCAAATCTAATAGGAGTAAATCGATCTCGTTATCCAACAGATAACACTCCGAGCTGAGTAAATTAGATTGAATCGAAATAGAATATTTTTTATCTCCAAAAATCTCCTCGACCAAACTTTTTATATACCTAGCCGTAACGGGCTCATCTTCCACTATTAGTATTTTCATATTCCTACTCCTATTCTAGCTACCCAGGTTTTATCTTCCCAGCCTTGCGAAAAATTCCACTGTCCAGGATAACTTTCCTCTAAACGAGACTTGATATAGAGAGTACCTGTTCCCTTTCTAAATTCCAAAGAAGAATTCGTTTTTATTATATAAGAATCATCATAGTTACAGCGAAATTCATAGAGTATCTGCGAAGGATTATTACCATTAGTCACACTAACGTCCATCTTTCTCAAAATAAATTCTATATTTCCTGTATAACGTATGGAATGAGAAAATGCATTTTCAACTAGAGTCTGTAAAATAAGCGGAGGTATTTCTTCACTTCCTATAATATCTTCCGCTTTCAAAGTAAACTTTCTCTCAAGGCGAATCGTCATTATCTCCAAATAAGATCTACAAATTTCTAATTCTATGGAAAGAGGAATTACTTTTTCACTCGAAACATCTAGCATTGTTCTAATCTCAACTCCCAAAGAGTTTACAAGCTTTCCTGCGGCTACCGGATTTTCTCGGATTAGACCTAAAAGGGTAGAAAGAGAATTCATTAGAAAATGAGGCTGAATGGTTTGCTTAAGCATTCCAAGTTCTAATTTTTTCTTTACAGTCTCCGATTCTTTCAATTGAATTTCTTTTTCGAGTAATCTTTGTTTTGCCGCATCAACTTCTTTTTGCGCTATATTATATTTTTCCTCTAGAGCAAACGCATTTGTAAATCGAATCGCAAGAACAATCGACTGAGACAATACAAAAGATAAAAACCCATAGATAGAAAGATGTGCTGTATAGATGATTGCATTGCCGTATAGCACATCATTTATCATTGTTACATAGTGTAGCAAGATTCCTATGAGAAAAATTACTGCTCCTGTTCGTTTATTTTTTACAGCGCGAATTAAAACAAAGCCTGAGTAAACAATACTTACCACAATAAGCATTTCAAGGCTAATAAGAAGTAGTCGGTCAAAATAATAAGGAATAAAAAGAAACGGGACACAAGACGAAATCATCGAAAAATAAAAAATAAATTTAAGCATACTCGGATGAGATTCATTCGGATATAAACTATGCAAGAAAAGAAAAAAGAAAGCAACCGCTTGAAAAGCTGTAAAAAATTCGAGTTTGTAAACTGCTTTAAAGGGGATAATATTAATTATATCCATGAATACTCGCTCTTCCATTGATATAGTTCGGATGGCGAGCAAAATGCATATTGCCCCAAAATAGAAAGGGGATTTGTCTTTTCTTCGCAAGGCGTAGAATGCAAAGTGGTAGAGACTCATTATAAAAAGAGTTCCAAAAGTAAAATAAGTCCAAGCTATTTTATTTTTAAATTTTGTTTCTATTTGATTCCTGTAGCCCAGCGAAATTTTATTCCAGAATCCCGCCCTGCTATGATAAAAATTAGAAATTAGAATCACAATTTCTAATTCTTCTGCATTTTTCTTTAATGGAAAAATTCCGTGTCGTTGAAATGGAATTGCGTCTTCTTCTGACTTTCCAACCTTTCCATTTGTTTGATGCAACTCTCCATTTACATAAATGCTATACGACATACAAACATCAGCCATCGCAAAACTAAACGGAGTCTCTGTTTTTGGTAAAAGTACTTTCACTCTATACATCGCATAGCCCATTGACGGAAGTTTTTGATTATCTATTTTATAATTTTGCCATTCCGATGGAATTTGAGCATAATAGGTATTATCCTTATTAAAATTTTTAAAGAAATTGTTTCGCTCTTCTTTGTCTTCGAGAAGTTCATTCCAATAAAACTCCCATTCTCCATCGAGCTCTATGATACCACTATTAGAATTTAGCAAACTGTCTGGCGAATTAAAATTCCAATTTTTTAAATCAATAACTCCTTTCCTCGCGACTGGTTTTTTATCTGGTTTTTCCCCAGAACAAAATAAAGTCATAAATAGAATTAAAATAAGAAGTATCTTCATACTTGAAATTCAATCCAACGAGTATTCAAAGAAATTTTAGAAATGAATTACGCCGATCGCCCGGTAAATTTATTGCGAAGGCAATAAATTTGTATCGAGTTACCGCGACCCCGGCTTGCTTGCTTGCTTGAAGGAATAGTCTTGGATTTCATAGGATTGCCTTATGCAATGTCAAAAAAGTATTCGAATAGTGCAAGAAAATAATAGTGGGTCAGAGTGTTTTTATTTTGGTATTTGTTTACAGGTCAAAAGGATAGACCGAAACTCGAATTGATTTTGACAGCCCTTGCTTAAAGGAATATTCATAGATTTTCCCATGCTAAATTTAGATCAATGATACTATTAAACTTACTATCAACTTTACTATCAAATATACTCTTAAAATTCCATGAGTATATTTGATAGTAAGTTTAATAGTACCCAGAACAGTAACTCTGATGCTTCCCTATTTCATAAACACTAAACAGTCAGCCGTTTTACAAAAAATTTTAAAGCTGTCAGTAATTAAAAACTTGCAGAAGGACTTAAAATTCATTCGAAGTTTTTTTCCCAATTCCTAAAGGATTGGTTTGACACCTAAAGTCGGTTCTCCTTACTAATAATATTGTGTAAGAAATAATTTAAGAATACCATGCGAAGGCGCTGGTCGCGAATACATGAAGCGAAGGGTGAAATGCACACCGAGGACACTGATAAAAAATTAAAGGTCTAAGGATTTACTGTAAAATTATCTGCATCTTTTATATGAATTGCTCTATATACATGTCGAAGGATAAATTATTATTAGGCGAATTTGACAAGCTCACTGTGAGCCAGAAATAACTCTTATTTATGTTCATACCAATTTTACAATTCAAAATGTTTAAATCTAAATTTCAAATCTTCCCAAGTAAAAGCCAAAAACCAACTCAATTCTGCATTCCCATGTTGCTAATAAAAAAATCCATCGGTGTCCATCGGTGTCCAGTCCACCCTGCGCCCTGCGCCCAACGCCTTCACATGCTATTCTTTTTCTTAATCCTCCTCCTATTCACAAACTGTGTGCGATTTAAAATTGATAATCTAAAACCTACCCTACTCGGTAAAATTAAAATCGGGACTGATTTGACAGAAGTAGAAGGACAAGTGGTTAACAATGCGTTAATCAACATACCTTTTAGAATTCCAATCAACGCAAACAGGCTATATATCACTGATTACAATAATTCGTATGTAAAAGTTTATGGAAATGATGGAGATTTGGATTTCATTATTGGAAATGTTCCCACTAAAAATAATTTGAAAGTAAAAGTTCTAAATCAAAAATTTGGAAAAATTGGACTCTTAGCCGTAAGTAATGAAGATGATTTATTTATTCAAAATAGAATTTCTTCTGGAATTACAGTAGAGGAATTGAGCAAAGAAAATAGCTTTGCCAAAAACTCGGGCTATTTTGACACCAAAGAAAAAGAAAGCATTGCCTCTTACCTACTTCATATGGATAGCAAAGGGAAAATGGTATCTATCATAGGCGTGTCAGGAAAAAACTCGGAGCCATTTCGTTATATTGAAAGTCTCTATGCCTACGACAAAAACCGGTTAGCCGTATACCACAAATTTGCAGAGCAGATGCAATTAAATTACTATACCAATGATGAACTCGTTGGAAGTATCAAAGAAGGAAACCTTGCAATTTTTTCAGGACCAGATTCAATCGACTATAAAATAAAACTAGACACGATCATTCCCCATAAAGACGGCGAATACGCGTTAGTCTCTTTTAGTTTCATAGGAAAAAAAGATTCCCGTTTTAAGTTCAGAAGAATTTATAAATACAATTTAAACGCGGTAGAGCCCGATACCCTATTAAAAGAATTGCAATATCCCTCCGAGATTCTTTTTTCGGTGAACACAAACAAAGAATTTTTTATCTGGGAAACAGAGAACAAAGGAGAAAGTGTAAAATTGCAGGTGCATGATAAAGATGGAAATCATATCAATAATAAACGCCTTCAATTTCCTTCTCCAAGGCTGAATTGGCGAGAAACCTATATGGATGAAAATGATAATATCTATTCCGTAAAGACAAGCTCCGGCTACTTAGAGTTATACTCATGGAATTAAAGGAGAACTAAAATGGGAAGTGGATATCACTCAAGATCACCAGAAGAGCTAAGGCAATACTTAGATAGCCTCAATTTGAAATCTAAGAAAAAACCACTTATGCAATATATTATCGTAGCAAATATAATAGGAATTATGTTTGTCCTATTCGTCATATTTCAAGACCAAGGAATCGGGGGTCCGAGTTTTAAACCATCAAATAAAATCCTGGTAGAAGAACTCGAAGCCTATTTCACAAAATCTAATGAATCAAACCCTGATTCAACTAGCTATTTTTTATTTGTGAAAAATTTAGCAACATCAGAAAATGCCTTTCCGAAAGAAAATATGCAAATTCTTTTTACACTTACAACAGAAGAAAAAGAAGAATGCCTACAAAAGAAATTCGATCTTTCGCAAAAAAAAATTACTGCAAAGAATACAGAATTTTTCTCTTTACAACTCGAAGAAAAAGAAATCAAGAAAACACTCACCTGTGATACTTTCTTTCATAGAAAGAAAAAAAAAGGCTTACTCGATTTATTCGCAAAGGGTAATAGTAAATTTACCCCTGACCTAAACTTAATATATAAAAACCAAATCTATAGGATGAGTATAAGCAATTGAAACTTAGATCAAAAAAACACCCCGGACAAACCTGGTTTGCCACAACAAGCATTTATTTCTTCGGTGGAATTTTGCTGCGTCTTTTTTACAAAATTAAAATAGAAGGCGGAGAAAATATTCCTAAGACAGGTCCCCTACTAGTTCTGGCAAAGCATCAGCGGCTAAATGATATTCCCCTCGGCTGTGCTGCTCTTTATGCCTACTCCAAAAGACGAGCATGGTGTATCATGAAAGATACACTCAATATTCCCTATCTTTTTGGCTACCTATTGAAGTGTGGGGGAATTCCTATTGACCGTAAAAATCCAGAGAAGACCAAGGAAAGCTTTACCTTCGCCAAACACGTATTATACCACGATCAGCTCATGTGTATCTTCCCCGAGCAGACTTTCTTTCCCTGGAAAATGGGAAAGGGAAAAGTCCCCGGCTTTCGCGTCATTGCGGGTAAGCCTGAACATCCGCTACAAGTCATCTGTGTAGGTTTTGAATACGGGCATGAGAAATGGAGGCAAAGTGTCACTATCCGCATTGGTAAAGTCGCCTATTTCACAAAAGAAGATTCTCACGAAAGCTACCTTCACGAAAAAATGAAAGAGCTTGCTGCATTGTCTAATTTGGCGTATACATTCCCGATGCAGACTGCGAAGGAAGATAATTAGGATTTATCAGGCGAAGGGGGGATGGATACGGATGTTTCTATTTCATCTCTTGGTAAATCTTTATTAGTTTTGAATCGAGACTATTCTCTTTACTGACTGCATTATGAATATTGTTTGATTGTCTGTCCAAATCTGGATCATTTGTGCAGATGATAATCCCAAAATGACTTGGAAAGATTTTATGTAATTTCATAAAATCTTTTCTGTTTAAAGTAAGTAGAATTCTTTTGGTTTCAATTGCATACAGTAAAACATCTTCATCAGGTATAGATTGATTAGCCCTGCCGGCTTCGAAAGAGGTTAATATATTGTAACCGAAAGAACGTAATTTCTCAACTACTTTCAAAGGAAAATTTTCATTTGTGTAAAAAGAATGCAAGATTTAAAAATCCTCATTTTTCTCTATGGCAATGCTTATTTCTTTTTGATTCAATTTATAATAAATTCGCTCATGGCGACGACGCCCGTCTTAAGGCCACATTGCGGCCGTACCAAATCAAAGCCCTCAACGATATCGCCACCTGCGGCACCGAAGCCTGCGGCATGCATCGT
>JANMOF010000107.1:0-9007 GCA_031368925.1 Leptospiraceae bacterium | reverse complement strand
TGAAGTTCGGTATGTCTGAGGCGATGTTACTTGCTTCCGGCAAAGACGAGACTCTTTCACTTTTTATTCCGCATAGAAATGCAAATCCGGGGGATATTCTTAAGTAGCCGAAGCCATGTCACTGATAAAAAATATTTACATTGAGAACAACTCCCATCACAAACTCGGGATAACTCCAAAAGAGATCAAAGCGAACATTAAAAAAGTCGTAGACCATATGACTAATTTAAAAGGATATGAGCTTTCTCTTTTAGTTACAAGCGATGAAGAGATTCAAAAAATTAATCTTGCCAAGAGAGGCAAAGACAAATCTACCGATGTCCTTTCTTTTCCAATTGTGGAAAAAGATCTTCCGGAAGGATATAAAATCTTGGGTGAAATTATTATTTCGATTGATACCATGCGAAAGCAGGCAAGAGAAATTGGTCACAGTGATAAAGAAGAATTTTATCGTCTACTAGTGCATGGGATTTTACATCTACTTGGATTTGATCACGAAAAAAGTGCCTACGAAGAAAAACGCATGCAAGAAAAAGAAGACGAATGTCTTCAATTAATTCTTGGCTAACATTAAATTTGCGCTAATTTTAAAACTCAATTAATAGCATTGTCATATCATCTTTGACTACATTGGTAGAGAAACGAATAGAAGTATCTGAAATCGCCTTTAAAAAATCATTCCCCTGTAAATGTATTTCTTGTTTTACATTCGTCAAAAATTTTTCAGATCCATAAAATTCATTTTCAGGGCTAAATATTTCAAAGAGTCCATCTGAAAAAAGAAAAAGCCTATCTCCATTTCTGATTGAAATTTCGTTCACTTTAGTTATAAAATCCTTCATTAAAAGAAGTGGGGTTCCCTTTCCTTCCAATTCAATTATTTCATTTTCTCTAATCAATACTACAGTGTGATGACCTGCGTAGGCATAGTATAGAATTTTTTTGGTAGAGTCAAATCGTAAGTAAACGCCGGTGATATAGTGACCGGCTACATAGCTTAATAGAGTATTATGTAAAAAATGTAGTTCATTTTCTACGCTCTTGTTATTATGCGGCATGATTTGAAAGCAAAGAACTGCCATACAGGATACCATTGCAGAAGAAACACCATGACCGGAGACATCACCGAACAGTATATCAGTCTTATCCTCTACTTCAAAGTGTGAAAAAAAATCTCCTCCTACTTCAATCATTGGCTTGTAATAAGAATACATTTTATAAAATTCTGATTCAATATAGCTAGCCGGGATAAGAGTAGATTGCGTGACCCGGGCTTTTTTAATATCTTTTTCTAAATGATACAATACGTCCGAGAGCTTTTCTCTTGAACTAGATATTTCTTTTTTTTGCATTTCAATTTGCATAATATTTACTCGATTCGAAAGTGCTGAGCGGATACGAGCGAGTAATACTTTGGGAATAATTGGCTTAATGATGAAATCCGTGGCACCGGAATCAAGGCACTCCTCAATAATATCTGGACTTTCCTCTGAAGTGAGCATAAATACAGGGATATTGGAAAAATTTTCTCTTGCTCGAATAGATTTTAAAATGTCTATTCCATTCGCATCGGAAAGATAGAAATCTAAAATTACTAAGTCTACCTTATTTTTTTCGATTAATGTAATGACTGAATCAGGATTAGAAGTTTGAACTACATTGTATCCTTTTCTTTTTAAGATTAAATCCAATGACATGATTATTAATTCGTCGTCATCGATTAAGAGTATGCTCTGATTATTTTCGTTCATTGGACTGGGATGTTAGATAAAGTCCAAAGTATATTTTAAAACTAACAATTCCATCTATTTTTATTAATTCACCTTGCCGAAAAAAATATTTTGCTCTATTGCGTAAAATTTATAAAAAAAAGATTCAACGCTATCCTTTCACTGCACACTAACTAATTTTTTTGTTCTAGTTAGTTAGATGACGCTACTTACCAAGTCAGCGTGAGGAAGGTAATAAATGACAACTCATAAAAATAAAATAATTCAATGCTTATATTTTGCAATGTTTGTATTTTGTTTTAGCAATCCCGGTAGTGAGGAAAATAAAATCCCGAACAAAGAAACTATTTACACATGGGAACGTCAAGCGATAAGTCTTGACTCTGAATCTGACTGGGAATATACGATAGACGACATAGAGAATGCAGAAATTCTAAAGAGTAACTTTGACTCTCTTGATTGGAAAAAATACAAAGTGCCGTCTAATTTACATTCTTTAGAAATTGACAAGAAAAGAAAAATTTGGATACGAAGAAAAGTTTTCATTCCAGAAGAATTGGCTAATAAGCAGTTGGCGCTAAGGCTTGGGATTATTTCTGATAGGGATAAAACCTATTTTAATCAAGTATTAATTGGTTCTACGGGATGTTTTGGAAGTAATCTTCCTCAGAGTTACGATAAAGTTCGAATCTATGAAATACCTTCAGCACTCATTCAAAAGGGAAAAGAAAACACTATTCTAATCGAGGTGGAACGATTTTTTCCAGAAGAAATTGGAATTAACCAGGATAGGACTGCTATCGGGTCTACTCTTCAAATTCAATTTGATAAATACCAGGAAGATTTATTTAAACTCATCCTACTTGCAGTGTATGCAACAGTTGGATTTTACTTTCTATTCTTATTTTTGAGACGCAGGCAAGAGGTGGAAAATGTGTATTTTGCGCTATTTGTATTTACTGTTGTTATCTATCAATTTATGCGAACACAGGTGAAATATGAATTGGGAATTGATTTTATTTTAATGAAGAAGATTGAATATATAGTATTTACTTGCCTGGTTCCACTCTTTACAAATTTTATTCGCATGTATTTTAAATTTAAAATAACTATATTTATAATTCTTTTAAACCTACTTTCATTTGCAATTATGAATCTTTTTCTTTTCAATTCGGATCTAATTTTATTCGATGAGGTTAATAAGACTTTAACTCAACCAGTTGGCTTCATCTATATATGTTTTTTGTTTTATTACCTATTATCCGCTATGAAAAAAAGAAATAAAGATTCATTCTGCATTTTTTTAGGAGTCATTTTGATTTTTATTTCTGTTGTGATAGATATTCTAAGCGATAGAGGCTACTTTCAAATGCCACGCACATTTGGATATAGCTTTATGTTTTTTATTTTAAGCATCGCGGTAATTCTAGCCAATAAATTTGTTCGACTGCATTTCGAAGTTGAAGAATTAAATTCTTCTTTGGAGCATAAGGTTGATTTAAGAACAAAAGAACTCAATGAATCTATGCAGGAGATTCAAAAAATAAAAACGCAGCAGGATGGAGATTATTTTTTAACCTCACTGCTTCTCAGTCCACTGACTGCAAATAAAAATAAAAGTGAATACGTAAAAACAGAATTTTACTCAAAGCAGAAAAAGACATTTCACTTTAAAAATAAACCCTATGAAATTGGAGGAGATATTAGTATTTCCGCAAATATTATTTTAAATGAAAAGGCTTACACTGTTTTTATCAATGGGGATGCAATGGGCAAATCCATTCAAGGCGCAGGCGGAGCGCTTGTGATGGGAGTGGTGTTTAATACCGTTTTGTCGCGATCTCATATTGCGAGTTTTAAATCTAAGACTCCTGAGAAATGGCTCAAGGATGCTTTTTTAGAGTTGCAGAGAATTTTTGAATCCTTTGATGGGACTATGTTTTTATCCTGTGTCATGGGGCTTGTCGACGATGAAGCTGGATTTTTGTATTATATAAATGCAGAACATCCGTGGACAGTTTTATACAGGAGCGGAGAAGCAATGTTTATCGAAGAAAGGCTTACAACTCGCAAACTTGGAATTTTTGAAAATGAAAAACTATTTCAAGTCCAAACCATGAAATTGAAGCAGGGTGATATACTGATTCTTGGTTCAGATGGACGCGATGATATTCAAATTGGAATTGAGGACAATGTTCGAATTATAAATGAAGATGAAACATTATTCTTAGAAACCGTGCGTAAGGCAAATGGTGATTTGCCAAAAATCGTAGAATTCCTACATAATACGGGAGAGCTAACTGATGATTGTAGCTTATTGCGAATTGAATACCAGGGACCGGTAGTTAATCAGAATAAGACGAGCTTTACGGAAATTCTATCCAGGATGTTTAGGAGTCATTACGATATAAAGGAAGAAAATTTTGAGGAAAATATTCATCTTCTAAAGAATGTTTATAAGCTTAGTCCTTATAATGAAGTAGCCAACAGGCAGCTTGGTTTTTTTTATTTTAAGAAAAGAGATTTTCAAAACGCAATTAAGCATATAAATCAATATACTTTTAAAAAACCTGAATCAACAGAAATGCTCTATCTTGCTTCTATTTCCAATAAAAAATGTGGTAATTATGAAAAGGCTGTAGACATTGGAGAACAAATCTTACTTCGAGAGCCAAAGAATTTTAAAAATCTGAAAAATTTAAAAGAGCTTTATAAACTCACTCATAAATTTGAACGAGAAAGAGAGTTAGAAGAAAAAATGAAGGAATTAAAAAAATGAAATACCTAGAATTAAAAGTCAATTTACCAAAAGATATTGCAGAAGAATTTACCGATTTTTTAGATTCCCTTTCGGTTGAAGGCTATTACGAAATCTTGTTTGATTCTACTTTACCGCGTCCAGCCTCCGGTGAAATTTTACGTGATGATACAAATATTCAAGTTTATTTAGGAGAGACTGACACCGAAAAAGAATTAAAAGTTTATATTTATCTAAAGGCTCATGCTTCTGGAAATTCTTTTATCGAATCTAGAATTGTAGAGACGAAAGAGTTCGAAGAAGCCTATAAAGAATTTTACAAACCATTTCAAATTGGAGACTACTACTGGATTATCCCCACATGGGAAAAAGATTCTGAACTTTCTAAGCAAGTCCACCAAGATAGTAATAATGTTATCCTCTACATGAACCCAGGACTTGCTTTTGGAACTGGGCATCATGAAACTACTAAGCTTATGATTTCTCGCATTGAAAAAATTGTAAAAGAAGGCATGTGTATTTTAGATATGGGAACTGGTTCTGGTATACTTTCAATTGCAGCGGCTTACAAAAAAGTAAAAGAAATTCTTGCCATTGATATAGATCCGAATGCTGTTCGTGCAACTGAATTTAACTGGGCAGAAAACAAATTTCCGGCGCCAGTAAATTTTAAAGTTCTAGAAGGTGGTTTTGATCATCCAGAAATAGGAAAAAAGTCTTATGACTTAATGCTGGGTAATATTACTTATGCTGTAATTTCGCAAAATATCGAACACATTAAGCGGATAAAGACAAATAGGTTTTTATTTAGCGGACTCATCATTGAAAAGAAAGAAGATTCTATTAAGTTATTCACAAATCATCTCGGTGGTAGACTTGCTTATGAAGAACAATTCAATGATTGGATTATTTTAGAATGGGAGAGATGAGTAGTATTCATGATTAATTTTTACTGCATTACCTAAATAGGAGATGTATAAGATGAAAATAAAAACTTCTAATAAAACAAAAACTGTTTTTGAAAAAATAAAAAAGATTGATTCTAAAAAAAATGAATATTGGTCGGCTAGAGACCTTGCAAAGATTTTAGAATACTCTGAATACAGGCATTTCAAATCAGTAATAGATAAGGCAAAAGAAGCCTGTAAGAATAGCGGTCAGAAAATTATTGACCATTTCGAGGAGGTGCTCGATATGGTCGGCATTGGATCCGGTGCATCTAGATCTCTGGATAATGTAATTCTATCGCGTTATGCCTGTTATCTGATAGTTCAAAATGCAAGTCCTGATAAAGAGATTGTTGCTTTGGGGCAAACCTATTTTGCCGTTCAAACTAGAATTCAGGAAATTCAGCAGGCACAAGACTATAATGATCTGGTCACAGAAGAAGAGAAGGGTTTATTTTTAAGAAATGAAATGACTTCGCATAATAAGAAGTTGGCTGATGCTGCTAAGAAAGCTGGAGTCATTACTCCAATTGATTATGCTATTTTTCAAAATCATGGTTATATGGGATTGTATGGCGGACTTGATGCTAAAAAAAATTCATAAGAATAAAGGTTTGAAGAAGAGTGAAAATATTTTAGATCATATGGGTAGTACGGAACTTGCGGCAAATCTATTTCGTGCAACACAAACAGAAGAAAAATTAAAGCGGGAAAATATTGTAGGCAAAGCTAAAGCAAATCAAGCCCATAATGAAGTAGGTAAAAAGGTGAGAGCTACTATTAAAGAACTAGGTGGCACTATGCCGGAAAATTTACCCGTAGCCGCTAGTATAAAAAATCTAAATTCTCCTAAAAAGAAAAATATAATTTCTTAACAAATTATAGACCATATCGAGCATATCCTCGATATGGTCTAGAGAAGCAGTCTAATGCAAAAAGGATTTCTATGAAAACAATCATATCTTACTTCGTCTATAGACCATTAATATCTAACCTCGTAATTGTATTTCTACTTTTAGCTGGGTCTTTGAGTTTACTCTTTATTAAGCGCGAAGCATTTCCGAATGTGAATTTATACCAGGTAAGGGTTACAACTATTTTTCCAGGAGCTTCCCCCGGTGACGTGGAACAAAAAATTACGATTCCTATTGAAGAAAAGCTTCGAGAAGTAAGTGGTTTTGATAGAGTCAGGTCTGTTTCCCGAAACTCCGAATCGGAAATCAATATCACAGTAGATATTGATAATAAAAATCCAGACAAGGTAGTTGATGATATTCGTCGTGCAGTGGATAAGGTAACAGATCTCCCACAACAAGTTAGAGACAAACCACTAGTAGTCGAACAAAAGAGCAGTGACTTTCCCGTCATGGAAATCTCAGTCTATGGTGGAAAAGATGAAATCGAATTACAAACAAATGCAAAATTTATTCAGGATGAACTTCGAAAAGTAGAAGGTGTTGCAAGAGTAGACGCATTTGCGAAAAGAAAAAAAGAGTGGCATGTTCTTGTTAACCCCGCATTAAAGCAACAATACTCGGTTGGATTTTCGGATATCATTTCGGCAATTGCAGACAGAAACGTGAGTATCCCCGGCGGTTCGATTAACGCCGAATATACGAAGGACATTAGAGTAAGTGGAGAATTTACGGAAATCGGGGACTTAAATAAATTACCCGTGCGAGCGAATGAATCGGGCAACCAAGTCTTTATTTCGCAAATCGCGCGGTTAAAGGATACTTATGAAAAAGAGAGAACATTGGCTCGCACAAACGGATATGATGCGGTCAATCTAATCATCATCAAGAAAGAGCAATCTGATATTATCCGCACGGTTACTAAAATAGAAAAAAAGCTTCCGCTTTTAAAAAAACTAGTTCCTGAATCTATACAGTTATTAGAATTAAATAACGAAGGGACTAAGACGATTAACCGCTTGAACGTTGTGACTTCGAATTCGCTTCAAGGTTTAATTTTAATTTTTATTGTTCTATTTATATTTTTTAGTTTTAGAGATTCTATTCTTACTAGTCTCTCCCTTCCCCTGTCACTTTTAGGTTCTCTATTATTTATGCCAATCCTGGATATATCTTTTAATATGGTATCCATGCTTGGAATTATTATTTCTCTCGGAATGCTTGTGGATAATAGCATAGTAATCTCCGAAAATATTTATACCTATAAATCGCAAGGTATGCCTTCAAAAGAAGCGGCTATTTTAGGTACATCGGAGCTTGTAGTTCCTATTGTAGGTTCTTACTTAACCACGGTCGCGGCATTTATTCCTATGCTCTCGATGAGTGGGATAATGGGAAAATTTATCTACCAAATTCCTCTCATGGTAATTATTACTCTTACGATGAGTTTATTCGAGTCTTTCTTTTTACTTCCCGTGCGAATTGCCAAATATGGAAAGGATAAATCCATAACGAATACAACTTTCTTTGGAAGGTTAAGAGGCAAATTAGATGTATTCTTTGAGAATGCGATCGGAGGTTTCGAGTCGTTTACCAGAGTTTTAGTTAGAAGAAAGTATATTTCACTATTTGTTATCGGACTTATATTTACTGGTTCATTGTTTGTCTTAACTCTAATGAATTTTAATCTATTTCCAAAGGAAGGAGTAGAGCAAGTAATCATCAAAGCAGAATTTCCGCCTTATTTTACAGCGAGAGAAACATTGGCTCGAATGCAATATGTCGAGCCAATCTTAAATCGCATTCCTAAATCGGAAATCGTTGGTTACACTGTAAAAGTTGGAATACAGCAAATAGATCCGACAGATCCACTGGCACGAGTAGGAGAACATTTAGGAATGGTGCATCTCTATTTCGTTCCTGAGAATCTGCGCAAAAGAACGGCTGCTACAATCATGGCGGAGTTAGAAGCAGAGATTCGAAAAATTCCAAACGCCGAAACTGTATTCATCGAAGAATTAATTAACGGTCCGCCGATAGGTGCTGCTGTGACAGTTGCAGTTGAAGGTAAGGATTATAAAAAACTAAAAGAGATTTCAAAAGAAATGCAGGATTTCTTAGCGAGTATAAAGGGTGTAAAAAATATTACTGATGATTATAAGAAAGGAAGAGAAGAAATAATTGTCGCCCTGGATTCAGCGAAGTCTGCTACGACTGGTGTGACTGTAGCGACTACTGCCAATTTTGTGCGAAGTGCGTTTGAAGGAAATGAGGCTTCTAGATTTAGAATAGGAAAAGAAGAAGTTCGAATCAAAGTTTTAAATGATGATAAATACCGTATGTCACAAAACGATATTAACAAGGTAAATATCGTTAACCGCTATGGACTACTTACCCCGATTTCTTCTATTGTAAATATTCGTTCCGAGCAAGGAATCGAAGCGTTATTACATTTTGATTATGAAAAAGCAATTACGATTACGGCTAACGTTGACGAAAAGATAACCAGTTCAGGAATTGTAAATGGAAAATTAATTGAGAAATTTGCAGACATAGAAGCTAAGTATCCCGGCTACGCTGTAAAGTTTAGAGGAGAAGAAGAGGATACAAATAAGTCAATGGCGTCCCTTGCGAGTGCAGGCGTTATTGCTATGTTTG
>JANMOF010000077.1:0-31968 GCA_031368925.1 Leptospiraceae bacterium | reverse complement strand
AAGTTTAGCTGGGAGGAAGGTAGGGATTTGGTTCTTTCTGCAATTGAACCTTTTGGCGATGAATACGTTTCGATTGCGAAGAAAGGACTTACAAGCGAGCGTTGGATCGATAGAGCGGAAAATGAAGGAAAACGCTCCGGTGCTTTTTCCTGGGGAACTTATGAGTCTAAACCATATATGCTTCAGACATGGAATAATACAATTGGCGATGTATATACACTTGCCCATGAGTTAGGTCATTCTATGCATAGCTACTATAGTCATAAGTATCAGCCCTACCATTATGGAAGTTACACAATATTTGTCGCTGAGGTAGCAAGCACTCTGAATGAAGCATTACTAACTCGTCATATCCTGGAAAAGTATTCAGAGACCGATCTCGCCAAATCAGTATTATCCGAGTCGATTGGAAATTTTGAAGGAACTGTCTTAAGGCAAACACTTTTTGCAGCTTTCGAAAAAGAAGCAGCTAGTATTGTAGATTCTGGAGAAGTGTTTACGCCGGATAGAATGGATGAAATCTATTTTAATTTAGTAAAAGACTGGTATGGGGAAAATAGTGCTTATCCTGAATTTATAAAACATGAATGGATGAGGATTCCCCATTTCTATTCTCCGTTTTACGTTTATAAATATGCTACAAGTTATTGTGCTTCTTTGTCACTCTGTCAATCTCTAAAGCGAGATCCCGAAAAAACTCGTGAGAAAATTTTCAGTTTTTTGAAAGCGGGCGGAAGTAAGCCATCTCTCGATATTTTAAAAATGGCAGGAGTAGATTTATTAAACCCTGCCACTATTGATAATGCATTTTTAGATTATAGGCAAAATGTAAAACAAGCAGAAGAATTGTTTCTATGAGTAATAAAGCAGTAAGCTGGATTGCGGAAAAGAATCCACCTCCTGGGGGTTTCAATAAAACCCTCTGCGTCTCAGTGCCTCGGTGGCAAATAGTCATTATCCACCTTTACTCATAATAAACTTCTCTAAGAACTCAGTGATGTCGGTGATGTTGCGGTTAATCATGTTTTTCAATTCTGGAGGAATATTCTGCGATTTAATAACGCGGTAATAGTTAAGAGCATTTTTTAACATCTTACGGCGAGCAAATTCCTGTGCTTTCATAAGCATCGGTTTGTATTTGTAATAAGAATATTCCATGATGCTATAATTTTTAGAAAGCTTAAATGGATGCGGAATTTTACTAAAATCATAAGTCAAAGTTAAAAAAGGCGCATCATCAATTTCAGGTGGCTTTAGTTCGAGGATACCATGAATTGTCCGCTCTGGCTCGGGAGGAGGTGGGGGAAGTTCTGGAATTTCTGAAATCTGCGCGCCTTCGTCCTCAGACGCAAGAGGTCCGTCTCCCTCGATCATATTTATTTCAGGCGTTTCTTCTGGAGCAAATGGATCAATTAAATGTCCGGACTTAGTTCGTAGAAAATCATCTGGATCTGGAAGTTCAATTTTTAATTCTTCTGGAATTGCGTAGGCTTCAGGAGTATAAGGAACAGGTCCCATCCCAGAAGTGTCTTTTGCCTTATCTTTGTTAGCCGCTTCGCCTCCAATACCTGTTCCGTCTTTAGAGGATACTTCTATTTCGCCGGAGACTTCACGGTGCGGTAATTCTACTGATTCTGCTTTTAATAGGACTGGATCGGGAAGATCAATTTTAACTAACCCCTTATCACTTTCCGGTAATCCTAGTTCCTCATTTGCAGGAACGTATTTTGATAGTGTATCTGCGATGTCTCCTGAAACAGATTCCTTGGAAACTTCGTTTTGATCTAGTTGTGGTTTTAAAACAATTTCTTCTGGATCAGGGAGCTCAACTTTAATAAGCTCATCAGACGTCGGAAGTCTCTCGCTCGAAGATGGATCTCTTGGTAAAAATTCCATCGAGCGCAAATTTGGGTCTAATGACTCTTTGTCGCCGTAGAGAGGACTATCTGAATGAGTTGAATCCTTATCCGATGGGGCTGGATAATTTCTCAGAGGTTGTGATAAATGCGGATAAGACTGAGTATCCTGATGCCATTCTTTTAGAAAAGCCTCTCTTTCGTGAATTAGATTTTCTGCTTGGTTTCGCCTTTCATATCCAGATCTTCTTTCTTTCTTAACTCCTTTGGGAAGTTCATTTGCAGAATTAGTTCGTCTATCTTTTCCTGACCGCCTCTCTTTCATTGGAAGAGGTCTGAATTTCTCCCACTCCTTAGAGAAAAATAAATTACTCAGCCAATCATTAACATTTAAAGGCATTGGAGGTGGCAAAGGGGGAACGTTAAATGCCTGTTGTCCGCTATCTTGCGTTCCTTCGGTTTGGGTTCCAGGCAAATCTGCTTCACTAGACGGCATGCCGGTATAAGAAGTTCCCGATATATTGCTATTATCCGTTATTCCTGTATTTGGAATACCCTGTAGCATCCCAGGCTGAATTCCACCTGTAAAAGGTGCTCCACCGGAAAGATTTTTTTGATTCGATTCATTATCTTTTTTATTAGGAGGGGATTTAGATCCAGTATCCTCATCCCTAGCTTCTCTTGAAATAAATTCGCCCGTGATAAATTCTGTCGCTTCAGGTATTTCGATATTACCCACTTCATATTTTTTCATAAGTGGAGCATAGTCTTTATCAGCTCTGGGCTTAGGAGGCTCTTTTTCTAACTCAGACCAACCTGTTTCTATTTCAGTTGCTTTAGAAGTAGATGGAAATAACGATGGATCACTTTCTTCAACGGATTTACTTTTTGTTACAAAAATATTTTCTTCAGTGCTAGAAATTGATTTAGATTTTTGTCTTGACTCGGATTCCGGTGGAAGAGGCGAATCGATAGCTTCTTTGTATTCTTTGATAACTCTAATTTCTTCTACAATTTTAGTTTCTTTAGTAGATTCTTTGTCTAAAGGCTGAGTTAGACTTGTGTTATCTTCGTTTGCGGCTAATTCTGATTTTTCTTTAACATCCAGTTTTTCAGATGTAACTGAAGATAAATCATTAAGGGGAGAAGTTTGCCCAGAAATATTTTGATTTCCGATTTGAATAGAGTCAGTATCTAAAGACGCATTTTGTATTGAAGTTTCATTTTTAATTTCTGCAGATTCATTACGAATTTCAGATTTATCAGATTTGAATTCTGCTGATTCATTTTGGATATCAGCTTTTTCAGTTCGTATATCAATATCAGCCGATTCGGTTTTTATATCCGACGATTCTGAATCTGATTCTTTCTTGACTTTAATATTTGCTTTTCTTGGTTTTTTTTCTTTTGGAGAGGAATCAGAATTATCCTCTTCGTATTCCAGAATACCTTCAATTTCTTCTGGCTCTTCTTCTTTCTCTAAAATTTTGTCTTCGTTAGGTTTAGGCTTACCTTTTGCATCGAGTGAGCCTAAGTCTAAAGGTTTTATTTCTGAATCATCAACTTCATTTGTTTTGGTAGCTGCTTTATCCGCAAACGCTGGGTTATCCGCAGAAGGACGTCCTGGAACAGTTTCTATTTGCTTTAGGATATTTAATTTTTCTGTCAGAGAGTCAGAAAGATTTTCCGTAAGCTCTTTAAGTGATTCTGAAAACTCCTTTTCTCTATTATCTGAATATTTTTCTAAAAATGCTTTTTCGGAATTTGGATCACTTGATTTGAGATAGCTATGTATATCGGAAATATTTTTTTGAATCTTTGCTTGGACTTCCGTATTGGTAATTTTATTTACTGCACGATAATATATTTCTAGGGCGCTTTTGAAATGCCCTTTTTTTACCATTGTGTCCGCGTTTAAAAGAGGGCGTTTGTGGAGAAATAAATTTTTGTCATTTTCTCCGAGTATGTCTATGGCATCATAGCTCAAGGTTAAATTGGTTGCTGATGTATTGGGAGAAGCCATTTATTCTATTTTCGACAAACTAGGGCTTGTAGACTAGAACTAAAAAGGGCATTTTTGAAGGCTAAGGGCTAAAATTTTCTTGACAAATGATTCCAGCACGTACTCTTTGTCTTAATGAAGTTAGTATCAAAGAAGAATTTAAGTTTTGGTTCAAGTCCAGACAATAATGATGGATTACAGCTTAGAATAACATTTGATGAAGATACTAAGACAGCCTACGGTGATTATACCTGCCCAGCGAAGTTTCAAGGATCTCCCGATTCTATTCATCCAGGAATTATAGCTACCATTTTAGACGAAATCATGATTAAGATCAACGAAGCCATGAATTTTGAAACAATGACCGGCGAGTTGACTGTTCGATATCTTCAGCCGGCTTTTATCAATGAGCCTTTGCATTTAAGAGGCTGGTTTGTTAAGAAAAACAAAAAAGTCATCGAAAATAGAGCAGAGATTGAAAATGAAATAGGGAAAATTGTAGCTCGGGGAAAGGGCAAATACATGGAAGCGGGTGACTAAATTAACAAGCCGATGTGGTGAAATTGGTAGACGCAGTGGATTCAAAATCCACCGAGGGTAACTTCGTGTCGGTTCGATTCCGACCATCGGCACCACAGTCTTATTTTTTATTTTCTTTCAATGCACGTTCGTAAAAATCTTTTTCAATGGTATCAATCCCTTTTAATATTAATTTAATTTTCTCCTGGCTAAGTTCGGTAAATACGTCTTTACCTCGAATAATAATTCCCTTACCCAAACTAATTCCCTCTATGTCGATCTCCGTATAGGTTTCCTTTTTCTGTTTCATTTTACTAATTACATAATCCATGACCTCAAGTATTTTATCTAATAAATCTTTTCTAGATAGAGTAGCAAATAAACTTACTATTTGGTGTCGAAAGTCATCTGCATCTTTTTTGGGAATATTTGCAATTAGCCTATTAAAGTAGATTTCTTCTTCTATATTTTTACCTTCTTGAATTAGTTCCTTAGCCTGCTCGTAGAGAATTGCTTCAAATTTATGAGCAGTGACGTATGACCTGAGTGCGGATACTCCTGCTTTTGCGGCTGAGAAAAATTGTTTACCAAATTTAAAGATAATTGTTCCTACACTTCCTAGAAGTCCCCACATTTTCTCTGGAGAGTGCACGAAAGAAGCAAGAGCATCAAATGCCTGGTCAAGTTTAACTCTTTCATTCAGCTCCGGGTAAAGTAATTCTAAAAAATAAGAAGTCAATTTATCCACGGTTGCTTGGTCAATACTATTAAATTCTGTGAAGCGATTCAGATTTTCTCTCGAATATCTCTTTTGCAGAGACTTTCGATAGGCGAGAATCAAAAGTCCAAATTCTTTTTCTTGTAAGGGAGTTTGCTTATTCATTTTTATCTGATACCACTTCTTCGAAATAGCTTAGACCTGTGCTACCTACATATTTTTCAAAATCAATCCGTTTGCCTTTAGGCGTATAAAGAGTTTCTGTGGGACGAAGCTCTAACCCGTTAAACAAAGAGTAGATTCCAACCGCAAGGCAAATAGCAGTTTTGCGTTTCTTAGTTGTTACGAAATACATGTCTTTATCACTGGTGATTTCACCCAATTCTAGAAAGGCTGAAATTGCATTAATAAAAGTAGGAACGCTATAAGTAGATACAAAGGGGAGTAAAATCCTATTCGGTTCTTTGTATGTATCTTTATCGTCATTTACCTGTAACCGCAGACCATATTGCATAAAACGCAAAAGTTCATTGCTTGCATAAAGATTGTCACCGCCAAATCCCTCTAAGCCGCCTTCTCTACGCATTAGTTCCGGTTTGCCTCTTTCCCGATCCCAAAATTTTCCAACAGCGCGAAAACCGGAATGATCTATCGCGTAAGGTCCTTCTTTTGTATTTAAAGTTTTTTCCCATCCATCTACATCCCGATAACGCCAAGTGATCATATTAGAACGATAACCTTCGAATCTTTCAATGTTTGATTCTGTTCCTGCTTGGTTAGGCCAGTAGCCGTTAAAATAAATCCACGCATCAGCAATTGCATTTTCAAGTCGTGACCATTTAGATTCAAATAGCATCCAATTCTTCCAAGGAGTTTTTAGAAATTCTTCTGGCTGTGCTTTCTTGTCAGAGATCCTTTTTAATAATTCAAAAGTTTGATAAGATGGAGCGATAACGGAACCCATGCCGCCTGAGTCTGGGGCTGCATTCATTGCATTGATATGAAGAGAAACAACAAGTGCAGGTTTCTCTTTGTTAATCATTGAAATTCTGCCGAGGCGATTCTTGCCTGTTTTAAAATCGGGAAAATCATAAAGCCTGTAGAGTTGATTCTTATCTTCTTTCTCTCTGTAGTTTCTATCTTTATAATTGTCAGTCCTTGTCATCGCGGATTCAATTTTTATCCAGGGCGCATCGGAGTCGGAAAAAAGTTTGATGTAGGATTTGAATTTTTGAAATCCTTTCTTGGTTTTAGTTAGATCTAGAATTTCTTTTAATTCTTTCCCTACCTCTAAAACGATCTCCATTTCAGTGCGTCCAGCTTTTGGATGACTTGCTCCATCTTTGTAATTCTCTAAAAATCTTCCCGTGACAGTGTCATACTTATCTCCGAAAATTTCGAGTGGATCTTGCTTGGCACCGCCGTGTCCTGGGTCGATTACGATTTTGTATTTCTTAATTGGGTCACTCGGTAGGCTAAAGCCTACAACTAAGGCAAATAAAACTAAATATTTCTTCAAAATGCTTCCTTATAATTTGAATGTCAGAAATCTTCTTTCTAATTGCAAAAATAAGCGAATATTCATTCTTGTAAAGTATCTAATCGAGGTTAAGAATGTTATTGCAGGAAGAATTTAAGACAGCAGATAAAACGGATAAAATCTTACAAAAGGCACTTGAGGGCGAACGAATTTCGAAAGAAGAAGCTCTAGCTTTATACAAAGACGGAGATTTTTTAAAAATTCAATATGTAGCACGGGCACTTCGAGAAAAAGTTCTTAGTCACAAGTATGCCAGCTATACTATGTTTCGTGTTGTAAATTATACGAATTACTGCAATGTAGAATGTTCTTTTTGTTCTTTTATGGATGAGATTGGATCGGGCAAAGGCTATGTTCTAAGTAAGGAAGACATTGTAGAAAAAATGGAATTTGCCAAAAAAGAAAATGCTGACCAAATGTTTTTGCAGGGTGGCGTTTACCCTGACTTAAAATTCGATTATTACCTGGATGTTCTCTCTGCGGTTAAGAGCCGTTTTCCGGAAATGCATATCCGTGCTTTTTCCCCGGTAGAAATTATTAATATGGAAAAGCTAACAGGTCTTAGTCTACGAGATGTGCTTATTCGCTTAAAAGAAGCGGGACTTGATTCTGTTCCTGGAGCAGGGGCAGAAATTCTCACCGAGCGTATGCGTAATATCATTTCTCCTAAAAAAGCAAGTGTAAGCGAATGGACCCGCGCGATGGAAACTTGCCACGAAGTCGGACTACTCGGTAGCGCAAACGTAGTATTTGGCTCAGAGGAAACAAAAGAAGAAGTAATTGAACATTTGAATGTGATCCGTGAATCGCAAGATAGAACTCACGGGTTTCTCTCGTTTATCCCCTGGACATTTCAACCACAAACAAAACGATTTAAAATTCGAATGGTTCCTACTCACGAGTACTTGAAGGTATTAGGCATTTGCCGCATTTTTCTTGACAATATTCCCCACATAGAAACCTCTGTCATGGTTCTAGGAAAAGGAGTAGGGCAACTTGCTTTATACAGTGGAGCGGATGACGTTTCCTCTGTTGTCATCGAAGAAAATGTACTTCGCTCTTACGGTCTCAAATCAGAAGAAGAGGCTACTCGCTTCTTAGCCGGTGCTGGCTTTACTCCTAAACGTCGTGATTTGCTTTATAATTATGATAGGTATCCGGATTATGTTCTTACTGGAAAAGAAATGAATTATATGAATCTCGGGGCATCATAGGTATTTTGGTTTTGAAAGAGACAATTGCAAGACTATGAAATTTTTTTACACACTATTTCTATTCTCCCTCTCTCTTCACGCAGAAGCTTTTACTGTTGGTGAAGTTTTAAAATACGAAATCAATCTATGGAAGATGACGGTTGGATATTCTACAATGTCAGTGAGCGGCAAAACGGTAGTAAACGGAGAAGAATGTCTGGTGTTTGAAACTAATGCGGTGGGGACACCCTGGATTAACCGCTTCTTTAAAGTGGATGATAGAATTAAAAGCATTTGGAATATTCAAAAAAAACGTCCAGTATACAGCGAAAAGAAATTGCACGAAGGATTTTATAAACGAAATCATTCTGTTTTGTATGACTTAAATAAAAAGACTGCTCACTGGGAGCAAAATCAAATATCGGGTAATACCGATAAGGCGGGCGTTAAGCGGGATGGGGCAAAATGGGTAGAGAAGGAAGGAGACTTTGCGAATCTACCAAATGAATTTCAGGATATACTTTCTGCGATTTATTTTCAAAGAGAATACAAATCAGAAGTTGAGGTGGGAAAATCTTTTTCAATTCCGCTATTTGATGATCTTAAACTTACCGAAATGAAAATTCAAATCCTAAGACAGGAAAAATTGGAAGTGACTGTGAACGGTATCGAGAAAGAATATAATACGATAGTAGTTCAGCCTTTTATTAAAACGACCGGAATTTTTCGCTCAAAAGGTAACATCTACATCTGGATTTCGAATGATGAAAAAAGAATGCCGATTAAGATTACTGCCGATTTGCCGCTAGCAGGTCATGTGACTGTGATATTGAAGGAAATTTTGCCATAGAGTCACTGAGACACAGAGAGGGTGCTTTATTTAACAAAGTTACCCATCTGTGAACAATCGCCATGGGCAACCTGACCCCAGAAATTTCTTAATTTCCGTGTCTCTGTGACTTCGAGGCAAACGATCATTTTGCGAACATCTTCTTTAAATACTGTCCCGTATATGACTTGGTAACTTTTGCGATTTGTTCTGGTGTTCCAGTTGCAATTACCTCGCCACCACCGTCACCGCCTTCGGGTCCCATGTCTACAATATAGTCAGCGCATTTGATTACATCCAAGTTGTGCTCTATTACGACCATGGAATTTCCTCTATCGACTAATGACTGTAAGACGCTCATGAGTTTTTTTACATCGTCGAAGTGAAGACCAGTTGTCGGCTCATCTAAGATATATAGCGTTTTGCCGGTAGGGCGCTTGGATAGTTCGGTGGCGAGTTTGATTCGCTGGGCTTCTCCACCGGAAAAGGTCGTTGCTGCTTGCCCTAGCTTTATATAATCGAGTCCAACTTCTTTGAGTGTGTCTAATTTGCGTTTGACGATGGGAATATTCTCAAAGAATAAAGAGCCTTCTTCGATTGTCATCTCTAGAACTTCGTAAATATTTTTTCCCTTGAACTTTACTTCGAGGGTTTCTTTGTTATACCGCTTGCCTTTGCAAACATCACAGGTAACATAAACGTCAGGAAGAAAATGCATTTCGATTTTTAGGATTCCATCTCCCTGGCAGGTCTCACATCTTCCACCGGAAACGTTAAACGAAAAGCGTCCCGGGCTATAGCCGCGAAGTTTTGCATCCTCTAGATTAGCAAATAACTCTCTGATAGGTGTGAATAATCCGGTGTACGTTGCTGGATTAGAGCGAGGTGTTCGACCAATGGCTGATTGGTCGATATTGATTACTTTATCTAGAAATTGAATGCCTTCTATTTTTTTGTGTTTGCCTGCTACTACTTTCGTCTTATTGATCTTATGCGCTAATTCATTATAAAGGATTTCGTTGATTAACGTGGATTTGCCGGAACCTGATACTCCTGTGATAACTGCGAGCATTCCGAGAGGCAATTCGACTGTCACATGTTTGAGGTTGTTGTGATAGGCATCTATGATCTTAAGCTTATTGCCATTACCCGCACGCCTTTCTTTTTGCATCGGAATTGATTCTTTTCCGGAAAGGTATTTTCCTGTAACAGAATTTTTATCTTTCATGATTTCTTTGGGTGTCCCCTTCGCCACTATCTCGCCACCGTGAACGCCGGCGCCGGGTCCCATATCCAAGATATAATCTGATTCAAGCATTGTCTCTTCATCATGTTCAATTACAATAACTGTATTTCCGAGGTTACGTAAGTCTTTGAGGGTATTGATTAACTTCGTATTGTCTCGTTGATGTAGACCAATCGAAGGTTCGTCTAAGATGTAGAGAACGCCCATTAGCTTCGATCCGATCTGTGTCGCGAGTCGAATTCGCTGTGCTTCGCCACCCGAAAGTGTTCCCGCACTTCTGTCGAGAGTGAGATATCCTAAACCGACGTCGCGAAGAAACGTTAGACGTTGATTGATTTCTTTTAGGATTGGTGTGGCGATAATTTCTTCAGAGCCTTTGACCGACAAACTAGAAGTAAACGCTAGTCCGCTTTCGACAGATTTTTCTGTGAATTTATCAATTGTAAGTCCATGTAGTTTAACCGAGAGACTTTCTGCCTTGAGTCGTTTTCCTTTGCAAACAGGGCAGGGGAGATTTGTCATGAAAGTTTCAAACCATTGACGCATTGAGTCTGACTTGGTATCCTTATAGCGACGATGTAAATTTGGGATTACTCCTTCGTATTCTCTCGAAAATTCGAAGTGTGAATCTTCCTTACGAAAATCATAATCTATTTTAATAGATTTGTCTCCATGGAGGATAACTTTCTTTATCTGCTTGGGTAATTTTTCCCAGGGAGTATTATAATCAAACTTGAGACTTTTTGCAAGTGAGTGGACGGTGGCTATATACCAGTAGCCCTGCGATTTTCCCCAAACTTCGAGACAGCCTTCCATTAAAGAGAGAGTGGGGTCATTTACGATTAGCTCCTCGTCAAATTCTAAAAGTGCTCCAAGCCCGTCGCAGGTTTGGCAAGCACCCTGTGGAGAGTTAAACGAGAATATCCGCGGACTGAGTTCCGGCATTGTGATTTCATGTCCATTGGGGCAGGCTAATTTTTGCGAGAAGGTATGATCCTTTTTCCCGTCTTCGATGATTAGTGTTCCCTCTGATTGTTTGAGTGCGGTTTCTATTGAATCGGCGAGGCGAGAGCCAAGTCCTTTTTTCATGACGAGTCTATCGACTACAATTTCAATGGTTGACTTGAAAGTTTTTTTTAATACAATTTCTTCATCTAAAGTTTTGACTTCTTTATTAATTCTAACACGATTAAATCCGTCTTTTTTAATTTTTTCTAGAACGTCTTTGTGTTCACCTTTTTGCTCGCGGATGAGTGGGGCAATGATTTGAATCTTTGTACCCTCGGGAAATTTTTCTACTTGCTCTACAATTTGATCCACTGAGCGAGAAGAAATTTCAGCATCGCACTGTGGACAATGTGGCTTACCCAGTCTCGCATAGAGCAGTCGCAGGTAATCGTAAATTTCCGTTACTGTTCCCACAGTGGAACGGGGATTACGGTGAGTAGTCTTTTGCTCAATAGAAATTGCCGGGCTTAATCCTTCTATTAAATCTAGGTCTGGCTTTTCCATTTGCCCTAAGAATTGTCTTGCGTAACTTGAAAGAGATTCCACATAACGTCTTTGCCCTTCAGCATAAATTGTATCGAAGGCTAATGATGACTTGCCTGAACCGGAGAGACCTGTGATTACTACCAATTTGTCCCTTGGAATGTCTACGTTTAAATTCTTTAAATTGTGTTCTCTCGCGCCGCGAATTTTTATATAGGAGTCTGCCATAGTTACAGAATTTTCGATAAAAGCTCAGAGTCGATAATAAAATCTGGAGAAGAAAAATAGTTTCTTTGAGGAGAATAAGAAACTATTTCGGTCACTGAGCTAAGTCGAAGTGTAGGGCGATTCGTGACCTAACCCAATATTCCGCTCATGAATAATCTCAACTTTCAAGATTTAAATATTAGAAAAAAATTGGGTTAGCTCACGACCGCGCTTTCGCTTCTTGTCAAGAAATTGCTCATTTCGGTTTAAATTTATTGCTTAATTATTATCTTACTTCCTACCTCCTTCGTAAAGGCAATAAATACGAATGGAATCAGGCAATTTCTTGACACCAGCTCAATCGCTATCGCAGCGCCGCTTTCTCTAAGCAAAGTAATTTCGATGTAAAAAAATAGAAGAGTAGCACTTTAATATTGAATTTACTCTAAGTAGAAATTTAATTTATTGCGCAGGCCTCTAATATGTAATAACTAGATTTTTTTCTGCACAAGTTTAACATTTTACACTCTATTTATCATAGAGGGTAATATTATGAGCGAGAAAAAATACTTAGAGCTGATGGCTAAGATGGAAGAAAAATTAAAATCCATTAAAGCCGAGGAAGAGGTCAATCGTAGAGGAATTTTTCGAGATGGAAAAACTTTTAGTAACTTGGAACGAGTTGCTACCGAGGAAAATGTTCGTCTAATCGAAGTTAGCTCTTCTCTTATGATTCCGTTAGAATGGCTGGGTATTTTAAAAAAGAAATTGAAAAAGCATAGGGGCTTCAAATCATATTTGCATTACTTGATTAGTAGATATGATATTCATATCATTAACGGTCTCATTCCAAGTTATTCAAAGGTGACGACTAAATACCAGGAGAAAGACCAAGGCTTGATAAAAGTCGGTATTCGTCCATGGGGCTCTGATTGGGGTGAGTTGCAGCTTCTTCGATGTAGTCATGGCCTGTCGATGTCAGCCATTTTTGTATACCTACTCAAAGCAGACTCTTTAGATTTTGCGAAAGCCGTTTCTGAATACCTAGTAAAAGCTGGAATTCCCAGTATCCCCAATCTTGATTTATTCGGAGAGATGCGTTTAGAGAACAGAAAGTTCTTTTTTAGTAGAGTTTTTAGATATCACGAGAATATTTACTCCTAAAATACTGACCAATACACTAAAAGCGCATACTCTCTATAAATCACTCAAATATCTTTGAGCGAAGCTTTACCTATTCTGATTACTTTAAGATTTTTTTATATTCACCTGGATTTAGGTTCCCGAGGGCGATATCGCCGATTCGGACTCTAATCAAACGAAGAGTTGGAAAACCAATAAATGCAGTCATCTTACGAACTTGCCTATTTTTTCCTTCTCGGATAACAAGTCTTAACCACGAAGTCGGAATCGCTAGGCGTTTTCTGATTGGTGGATTTCGTTCCCAGAGAAATTCTGGCTCTTTAATAATCGATGCTTTCGCTGGTTTATAAAATTCCGTTTGCGTTCGAATTCCTTTCGTAAATTTAAACAGGTCATCTTCTTTTGGAATTCCTTCTACTTGAACTAAGTATTCTTTTTCTATTTTCTCTTCTGGGTCAGTCATTTTTTGAATGAATCGAATATCATCGGATAATAATAGTAATCCTTCACTATCATAGTCTAAACGTCCAACAGCCTTTGGTTTTTCGGGCAAATGAATATAATCTGCGAGCGTTGCTTTATCATCTAATGGTTTAAATTGTGAAAGAACCTGGAAGGGCTTGTTAAATGCGAGATAAATCATGATAAATATGAGCCTTAAAGTAATTACCTTCAGGAAATGTCGCGAGAATGGGATGATCTAGTTCATTTTTTAAGCGAATAGGCGTTTTTGGTTTTCGTCCCGATTCAGCAATAGCATCTTTGCAAATTTTTTCAAAATCATTTGGATGAATTCGATTTGAGCAAGAGCAGAGAATTAGAGTTCCTTTTTCCTTTAAATGGGCGATTGATTCAGAGATTAAGCGTTTATATAATTGTCTTGCGGTTACTTTATCTTTATCGCTAGCCGTCAAACTAGGAGGGTCTATAATGATAATATCAAATATTATATTTGATTTTTCCAATATTCCCTTTAATTGCTTGAAAATATCTGCTTTAATGATCCAGTGTTTTCCAATTTTAATCTCCGTATCTATTGTTGCGATAAAAGACTCATTCGATGCTTTGCTATTAGATGCTAATAAATTCCATTCTTGAACAGCAATTGCTTTACGACTGTCTTCGATAGATACTATTTGGTCTGCTTCGGATTTTTCGAGACAAATAGAGAGTAGCCCATTAGAAGAAAAAAGATTCAATATGTTTTTACTTTCAAATTTACTTCTCTCTTCTAAAATATAATCTCTTAGGTTTCGAATATCGTTATACATTCCGGATTTCTGCCCAAAGGGATCAATAAGATACTGGATATTTCTGTATTCTATTTTTACTCGATCTGGTCTTTTGCCCCTCAAAAGTCTTACTTGGTTTGTAGATTTTTTTGTTTCGTTGCTTTGATTAGGGGATTTAGTATTTATAATTTCAAAGCCTTTTCTATTTGGACTTCCAAGTATTATAATCTTAGGCTTTGTCTTCACTTGGTGTTGTATTAGTAGTTTCGCATATACAAAATTACTAATATATTTTGCAAAAGAAGCAAGTGACGTTGAATAAAACATTACAACAAGACAATCCCCATGCCCGTCTATCGTAACTCCCGGCAAATTATCATTTTCCCCATGAATCCATCTCAGGCTATTGGTATAATTTAAAAGAGGAAATCTTTTTTCTAGACGCTTCGTAATTTTTTGCCTCAGTATTTCGAGAGTAAAATTCTCTCCGAAGTAAAAAATTCGGACTGCGATAAGTCCTGTCTTAGCATAAATTCCTACCCCGAGTTCTTTGTTGCCTACACCGAGGAGTAAAATCCAATCTCCATCATTTAGTTTTTTTTCATAGCGAGAGAATTTATTTCGAAAAATCCAAGGATGACCGCTAAGAACAAGCATTGCGGTTGCGTTAGAGAGGTTAACTGGAATTAGCTTTTTCAATTGTTGATTGGGAGTAAGACCTCTCCCTTACCTCTCCCCGGCTTCCAGCCCGCCCCTCTCCGTTGAGGAGAGGGGCTTAGTTCAAGAAAACTTTTCAGAAAAAGAAGATTGGGGAGAGGTAAGTTTAGGCTTGTTTCTTCGCGTCTTCGTAAGAAATTTCTGTTGGTCCAGTATAGATTTGGCGAGGTCGTCCAATTTTCATATCAGGTGCTTCAATCATTTCTTTCCACTGCGCAACCCATCCAGGAAGTCTTCCCATTGCAAACATAACGGTGAACATGTTTACTGGAATTCCAAGTGCGCGGTAAATAATCCCGCTATAAAAATCTACGTTCGGATAGAGTTTTCTTTCTACGAAATATGGATCGTTAAGCGCTGCTTCTTCTAGTTCTTTTGCAATATCAAGGAGTGGATCTTTGATTCCCATTTTTAGTAAAACATTATCACATGCTTTTTTAATAATTTTTGCTCTTGGATCAAAGTTTTTGTAAACTCTATGTCCAAATCCGCTGAGACGGAAGGTAGAATTTTTATCCTTTGCTTTACTAACAACTTCTTTTACTGACATTCCACTTTGTTTGATTTCTGTAAGCATTTCAAGAACTTCCTGGTTAGCTCCGCCATGTCTTGGTCCCCAGAGCGCGCAGATTCCGGAAGAAATTGCTGCATAAATATTTGCTAAGCTAGAGCCGACAAGACGCACTGTAGAGGTAGAACAGTTTTGCTCATGGTCTGCGTGTAAAATTAAAAGTAAATTTAGAGCTTTCACAATTTCTGGATCGATTTTATATTCTTCCGCTGGAACAGAGAACATCATGTTTAAAAAATTTCCACAATAGTCGAGAGAATTTTGTGGGTGAACGGCAGGTTGTCCTATTGATTTTTTGTAAGAGAACGCGGCAATCGTTGGAAACTTTGCGAGTAGTCTACGAATAGAAATTTCTCTATGCTCTGGATTTTCTGGATCGTAAGAGTCTTGATAATACGTAGAGAGAGATGCAATCATGACTGACATGATTGCCATTGGATGAGCATCCTTTGGAAATCCACTAAAGAGTCGTTTCAAATCTTCGTGTATAAGTGTATGTCTTGTGAGAGAATCATTCCATGTTAAAAGTTCAGAGTGGCTTGGAAGTTTTCCATAAATGAGTAAATGAGCAACTTCTGTGAAGGTCGATTTTTCTGCTAACTGCTCAATTGGAATTCCCCTATAGCGCAAAATCCCGAGTTCCCCATCTAAAAAAGTAATCGCGCTTGTGCAGGCTCCTGTATTCAAATATCCGCTGTCTATAGTAACATATCCAGTCTGTGCTCTGAGTTTTGTAATATCAAGTGCTCTTTCTTTTTCTGACCCTTCAATTACGGGTAATTCGTAGTCTTTATCGCCAATCTTGAGAATTGCCTTTTCTGCCATGTTTATCTTCGTCCTTTAAAGAAATTTAGAATTCAAGTAGATATAAAATTCTAGTGGAAAATTAGTAAAACAAAATTTTGTCTATGTAAATTTTATGTGAATTTTATAGTTTTGTGTTCTATTTTAGCCTCTTAAAATTACCAATGAAAGATAGCAACGATGACAAAAAGCGGCAAATGAAAAGTTGACGCTATTTACTAAATCGAATTAAAAAAGTCTATTGGATTAAAAAAGATTCTGGTAATGAAAACCTCCTCCTTTGTAACCGCATTTAAAGCTCATGCTTAACTGTAATCTATACTATCTACAATCACAAAAAAAATGTATTCATGGAAAAACAGAAAACCCTAGCGAGTTTACTATAGGCAAAAACTAAAAATAACTCTAGAGTTCTATTTTTTTTTATATATAAACTAGATTATGTTTGACGAAGCTTTGAATTATTTCTAAAGAGGTTAAATCAAAACAAAATTAAGGGGAAAATTTATGAAAAAAATAAAATTAGTTTTAGCTGCAATGATGATACTGTTTGTTGCTACATCGTGTGAAAGCTTTGGTCTTTTTGGTCAAGGTGGAATTAAAGGAAGCAAAGTAAAGGCAGAAATTCTATCAATAGCCAATCAAAATAACATTATTATTGGTTCGGCATTGCGTTCGTATTATGGTTCGGCAACGAATACTCTCATCGTTCTAAATATTGTAATTGATGGCGCCGTTGTACCGGGGTTAGCAGGCATTTCAGACTCAGCTCACTATACAAAAGGATCAGTTGATTCTTGCAAAAGTAAAATGACTAGTGTTGGTCTATTATTAGGAAATTGGTTTGGAGCTATTAGCTGCAATTTAGATAAAGTTCCAGTTCTAATTCAAGTCGGAGACGATGGAATTTAATTAGATATCTTCTATTTAAGCGGAAGATTTACTCTTCCGTTTTAATTCCTAATCTTTTTTTTAATTCAATATTCTCTTGGACCAATTCTTTAATTTCTTTATCTGTATACTCGAATATTCTATTTTGTGCTTTGATTATCTTATCCATATTCATTTCTTCAATTCTGGAAAACTGTAAGGCTTTTTCTGTCGCTACTTGAATTTCTATAGCATCTTTTAATTCTTTTTCTCGAAGAGTGTCAAGTTTCTCGTTTGCTTTGATTGTTTCTACTAACTCCAGCATTTCTACATCACGCATTTCATTTACTCTAACCATTGCCTGGTTTACTTCCTGATTGGATAATTTGATCTTAGCCTCATATTCCAGCATCTTTTCGAATGCATGTATGATGTCCTGAGAGTCTTTATATTCTATGCGTGCTAACTCAAAAAGACCTTCAAAAAAACCAATATTAGCCAGGCACCCAGAGCCAATTTCGATGGCAGAGGATTTATAGAATTCCGCTTGAATGGTTCTATCTATTATTAATCGCACTTCTTTTTTTCGAATTGGACTTTCTAGGATTTCATAATTCCCTTTAATTGGGTTATTGTTTTTTAAATTTTCATTTCCGGAAGGAGATATTAGTAATAGGGTAATTTCAGGTTTATTTGCAAATAGCTTTAAAAAATCATATTCAATTGAAGACCACTCTGAATTGTTCGCGCTTAAAAATAAAATATTAATTTCATTTGGGTTTAAAGTAATACTTGCATAATCCTTTAACGGTACATTATTGATGAGGATTGCGAGCTTAGGATGTTTCCATAAATCTAGAGGAAAGTCTGTGCCGTTCGAAATATTCCATATAATTGATTTTTTCATACTAAATACCTTTGTTTTCTTTTGATTTCATGTTTACACTTGTTTGATTTTTTAAAAGCACAATTTATTTTGTAGTTCTTCGGAATTTCTGATTTACTAAAACTCTTCCTTAAAAATCTAATTTACGATATTGCCTATTCCTACGATGTTAATCTATGCTTACAATTATGCTTTTAACTTATCCAATGTATTCATGACTTTCGCTTGGTATGGGCATTTGAAATTCAAGGAAATTGAACTCTGGAAAGTGGTTCTTGCAAGCTGGGGAATTGCATTTTTGGAATACTGTTTTATGGTTCCCGCAAATCGTTATGGACATGGAAAATTCAATGCTACTGAGCTTAAAACAATTCAAGAAGCAATTACGCTAATAGTGTTTAGTTTATTTAGTATTTTTTATTTAAAGGAAGAGTTTAAATGGAATTATGCGGTGGGGTTTTTGATGATTGTGTCTGCTGTATTTATAATTTTTAGAGAATGGTAGAAAATGAATTATGATTGAAGTTTTATCCTATGACTTATTTACGATTCGATTCCTATTTGGTGATTTCCGTTTTTTAGAGAAGGCTAAAATCCAATTTATTAGCACGTCTTCCTTAGAAGTAAAGACAAAGACTCTTTTTGTCCCATTACGTGGAAATAAAGATGGTCATGAGTTTATCCCTGATGCAATTAGCCGCGGGGCGGTGGCTTTTCTTTGTGAGAAAAATCATCCAATTTTAAAAGAACTTAGTTTCGAGGAAATGCAAAAGGCTATCATTGTGGATAATACACTTTATGCACTCGGAAAGATTTCGGCTTTTCATCGTAGTCGCTTCAAACCATTTATCATTGGGATTACCGGCTCTAGCGGTAAGACTACTACTAAAGAATTACTGGGATTAGTTGCAGGTCAAATCGGAAAGAGTCAAGTTGTAGTGACCGAAAAAAATTATAATAATGAAATTGGAGTTCCTTTTACACTTTTTCGAATTAACGAGAAAACTAAAGTTGTAGTTTGTGAAATGGGAATGAATCATCGTAATGAAATATCCCGCTTAACAGCGATTGTTCGCCCTAGCATTGGAATGATTACGAATATAGGTCCCTGTCATATTGAAAATCTTGGCTCTATAGAAAATATTGCAAAGGCTAAAGCAGAAATCATGGAAGGAATGTCAGAGGGAAGTATATTATTTATCCCCGCAACTATTTTAAATCGAAAAGTGTTCCAACAAAAAGCAAGGCAATATAAAATTATTTTAAAGAATTTTTCCATCGAAAAAGGTAAGGATTTACAAGTCGAGCAAACTATCCCTGAAGGTTTTGTAATAAATATACTCGGAAAAAAAATGGAATGGAAAATTCCAGGTGAAAAAATTTTAGAGAATCTAGGCGGTGTCGTATCGGTTGCGAAGGAGCTTGATCTTGATTCTGAGGATATTAGAAAAGGTATTTCTTCTTACAAAGCTAAAGACAAAAGATTTGTAATAGAAAAGGGATTTTATCGAATCATAAATGATACATACAATGCGAATCCTGATTCAATGAAATCTTCCCTTTCCTCTTTAAAACAAATAGCTTCGAGTAATCCTTGTTATGCGATACTCGGTGATATGAAAGAACTAGGAAAATTTTCTAAGTTCTATCATCTTGAACTAGGAGTATTTTGCAAAAAATTGAAACTTTCTGGATTAATAACATTTGGACAAGACTCGGAAATGATAGCTAAAGAATTTTCCGAGAGGAAAAATGAAACAAAAACACCTCATTTTATTGATTCAAATGAATCAATAAAAAGTTTAATTTCCTACGCTAAATCAAAAATTCCGAAAGGAAGTTTTATTCTAGTGAAAGGTTCAAGGTCTATGAAAATGGAAAGAATAGTAGAAGGTTTATTGCATTGAAAACAAAAAAAAAAACTACAAGTAAAAAAAAAATATCACCGCTAGTCGCCGTGATAATGGGTTCTCATTCTGATTTTGAGACAATGAAAGAAGCATGTAATATTTTAGAAAAATTTGCCATTCCTTATGAAAAGAAAATTGTATCAGCACATCGCTCGCCCGAATTAATGTTCGAATATGCTAAGTCTGCGGCAAGTAGAGGCTTACAAGTAATTATCGCCGGTGCAGGCGGAGCAGCCCATCTACCGGGAATGGTTGCCTCGCTTACTACGCTACCAGTGCTTGGTGTTCCTGTTTTATCAAAAGCTTTAAGTGGTTTAGATAGTCTATTTTCCATTGTTCAAATGCCAGGAGGTGTCCCCGTCGGCACTCTGTCTATCGGAACGGCTGGAGCGGTAAATGCAGGTTTACTTGCGGTTAGAATTTTATCTTTAGGAAATACTAAATTAGTAGGAAAATTAGAATCTTACCACGAAGAAATAAAATTAGCCGCATTGGCAAAAGAAAAGGAATTGCATTGAAAAGGCAGGATAAAAAAATCTTAATTCCCGCAAAATCGGTATTAGGCGTAATGGGTAGTGGTCAACTCGGCAGAATGTTTGCGCAAAAAGCGAAAGAGATGGGTTATACGGTTAAATGCTATTCGCCGGAGGAAAATACTCCCGCAGGTAAGGCTGGCGTAATTGAAACAGTCGGAGAATATTCTGATTCTACTAAGCTTATTTCCTATTTGAAATCTATTGATGCACTAACATTTGAATTTGAAAATATTCCTGAAGAAGCACTTCTCACAATCGAAAAAGTAGAAAAAGAAACCGGACTTACGGTATCTCCGTCTGTTGAGTCTATTCGAGTTTCGCAAAATAGATTTAAAGAAAAAGAATTTTTCAATCAGAATGGTTTAAAGACTACAGCCTATTTGCATTTGAACAGTATGGAAAATCTCTATGAAATTAAAGAAAATATTCAGTTTCCCTGTATTTTAAAGACGAATCAATTCGGTTATGATGGAAAAGGGCAGGGCAAGTTTCAAAACTTTTCGGAATTGGAAAAATTTTTGAAATCCCAAGAGAGAATTGATCATATCCTAGAAGAAATAGTAAATTTTTCCTGCGAAATTTCTGTAGTGGCTTGTAGATTTCAGAGCGGCAAAATATTATTTTACCCTCCTTCCGAGAACACTCATAAAAACCACATTTTGGATTTTTCTATTCACCCGGCAGAAGTCTCCGAAGAGATTCAGAATAAGGCAATAGAAGCAACACAAATTTTACTTACTGCCTTGAACTATGTTGGGGTATTAGCTCTTGAATTTTTTGTTAAGGATGGGAATGTAATTTGCAATGAATTTGCTCCTAGACCGCATAATTCCGGACACTTTTCAATGGATGCTTCTCGTGTTTCTCAATTTGAACTTCAACTATTAACACTTTGCAACTTAGAAACCGATATAGAAAAAATCGAAACGAAACAATGTGTAATGAAAAACATTATTGGCTTTGATTTTACAGAATATGAGGGAATTTATATAGATTTTTTAAAAAAGAGCGATTATCGTTTGCATTTATACCAAAAAGAGCAAGCCAAGACCGGTCGAAAAATGGGACACTGGAATTATCTAGGAAACAAATCTTACTTAGAGGCATTTCCTAAATAATCCCGATTTATTGATTGATAAAAATAGATTTAAAAATACAAAGACTATGTATAGGAATAAAACTACTTGAATAAAACTCTTTTTCTGTCGAAATTAAACATAGAGCTAGATACATTAGATATATCTAATATGATTTATTTGAGTTACTATAAAAACATCATGCGACTTAGTTAGAAAATTTTAAATTGGATTACCAGATCATGACACCAAAACCTACATTTTTTTTCCTAATACTTTTATTCACATTTAGTCAAGCCTTGCTTTCTGAAACAATACTTCTTCGCAATGGTCAGATAATTCAGGGAAAAGTATTAGGTCATGATTCTGAATCAGTAACGATTAACACGGAAGGTGCTACGAAAGTTATTCCCAAGAGCACAGTGCATAAAGTCATTTTTTCTTCTAATTCTGCTGACTTACAGAAGTTAATTCAAGAAAAAAAGAAGCAAGCTAAGCTACAAAAAAAATCTGATACAAGTAAACCTGACGATGACGAGGAACTTTCATCACTCGAAGAAATGGTGGATGATAAGCAGGACATCACTAAAAAAGTAAGTATGCTTGAACAGAAAATTGATAAATATGAAAAGAAAATTTCTAGTCTGCGTAGCAAAATTAGTAAATTAAAGCAAAAAATTAAAAGTAAAGCTACTACTGAGTAAGCGCTATTTACTTTATTTCAAAAGTTCCCGGGGTAGTTTAAAATTCATTGAGTCTTCTCTTGAGTCTGGAAAATTTTCTACTATAACATTCGGGTAAAAATCTTTAATCTTTGCTATGATTTCGTCTATTAATATTTGTGGAGAGGATGCTCCTGCAGTTATTCCCATTGTTTCCAAATTGAGTTTATCTAAATCTTCTTTGGTTATTTCTTGTGCAGAGCTAACACGAAAAGATTTTACCTTCTTCTTTTGAGCGAGTTGCACAAGTCTCATTGAATTAGAGCTATTAGGCGCTCCAATGACTAACATTGCATCAATAGAATCCATCATAGATTCAACTGCTTCTTGTCTTTCTGTTGTCGCATAACAGATATCATCCTTATCTGGGTGCTCCACAGTTGGAAATACTTCTGTGATTTTATCGATTACTTTTTTTGTATCGCTGACAGATAGCGTTGTTTGCATTAGATAGGTAAGTGGCTTATCAGGATTAACCTTGCCTTTTAAATAAAGGACATCTTCCTCAGATTCCACTAGAAACATTTCTGCTTCACCCATAGTTCCAATTGCTTCATCATGACCTTCATGACCAATATAAATAATCTGGTGAGTTTCTTTTAATTTTTTTGCCTTCCTGTGAACTCTCGTAACGAGTGGGCAAGTTGCATCACCGATACGCATATTCTTATCTTTCGCAGTTTGAACAACTTCTGGTGAAACTCCGTGTGCACTGAAAATTACAATCGAGTTCTCGGGGGCTTCGTCCAACTCATTGATAAACTTGATTCCTTTTTTTTCCATATCGTTTACGACTCTTCTATTATGGACAATTTCTTTTCGAACAAATATTTGTTCGTTCTGATAAAGAGAGTGGACATTTTCAACGAAGGATATTGCGTATTTGACGCCAGCACAAAAGCCTCGTGGGTTTGATAGGTATATTTTCTTCAACTGATTATTTCCTTTTCTTTATTCAATTGTATTCTTTTTAGAACTTAGACCTAGTGCAATTAGAAAAAATTAATATATAGTAAAAGAGAATAGTAAAATGTGAGACGATGATTTTTTGCCTTGCGGTATACATACCTCCCATGATTCGATTGCACTTCTTTCTATATTAGTACTTTGAAAAAATTCTCTATCGCTTGTAGAAATTATTGAAAATTTAAGCTTTGAATTCAACTCTTTTGAAAGTTTCAAATCCACTACATTCCCTTTTCTTTTCTCTATTGCAAAATCCAATTCTTTCGAATTTAAGAAAAGTTTATTTTTTTCAATCTCAAACCTTACTAATGTATTTGATTTTGCATTAACAACTGCTTTCAGGTAAAATATAAGTATTCGCTCACTACTGTCTTGATCTGCAAAGGAAATCGAAATTCTTTGAATGTTCTCTCTTAGCTTTCTGCAAATTCCCTGTTCGATCTGGCTTGGAAAAACAGAAAAGCCAACGTTTGCATCTAGAATTTCTTTTTTTGTAACGGAATAGTTTCCATAAAAGCCATCTGGAATTTCTTCCGGATTCCAATTATTAAAATCGATGATTAAAGAATTACTTGATGTTGAAATTTCTTCTTCGAATAGCTTCGCCTTTGTCAGATTAAATTTAGTATTTTTTAAAAAAGGAGAAAAAATCCAACCTACTGTGTCATTACTCCAAATATAAATTTGAATCCACTTTCCTGTCTTGTTGCTAATCGTCGTAGTATTATAATCCGCATCAATTTGAAAAACTTCTTCTTTACTCAGTTTACCAATATTTGCATTTTCAGTTCCGGGACCTGAGCGCAAATTAACGTTTGTTCCCTCCGTAATAAAAAAATGGTTTTTGAGATCAGTTTCCTCTTTGCTTGCGAGAAAATGTAACACTTTTACAAATTTATCCTTTGCCTCTTCATTTAAGCTCGCTGGCAAGCCAAGTTTCATGGACTCAATCCAAATAGCCTTGAATTCTTGTAAAAATAGTCTAGGATCAATTTTTAAAATATCTATTAATAGAAAGCTATTTTCAGAAATTTCATTTGTTCTAGATGTAAACTTAAATCTATCTAGGATGCATTTATTAGCATAGTATTTGGAGTTTGGTAGAGATTTCTCGTAAATATCCTCTGTGGTCGGTAAAATGCCATTATCCGTACTTACTAGTTTAATTTTTAGCCCTGTCTTACTTTCCAAGTTTTGATAGAAAATAGTCTTCGAGTATTTTTCGTCTAATTTATTTCTACGAAGGAAATTTTGTAATCTAGATACTGCCTGTGAACTTAAATATAACTCTTCCTCACTAAGTCTTGATTTATTTTTCCAAGAAAATTCTAGGAGTTTTTCATATTCTTCTTTTTCTAGCCATAGATTCATCTTTTCTAAATTCGTTCGAGAACAGTTCGTTATGAGTATTGCGATTAGGAAAAAAAGAATTCTGATTTTAAACATTTTTAAGCCACGGTTGATTAGTCTTCGGAGCTAATACCCATTTTCTTTTCAAGCTCTTTAATTCTAGAAGCCCATTTATTAAATGTAACTAGATGCTTTATATTTACACGTGCTTTTTGAAATTCGGCAAATGTCATTCCCCAATCCCAGCCAATGTAAACATCTGGTTTTTTGGGAGACGTTCTCATTCCAGTTCCACCGGCAACGATTGTTCCCTCGGGTAATGTCAAATGATCGCTAATACAACAACCACCACCGATAATAACTCCATTTGCAATTGTAGTGCTACCGGCTACTCCTGATTGTCCTGCAATGATAACATTATCTCCAATGATAACATTGTGCCCTATATGAACCATGTTATCGAATTTACAGCCATTACCAATAACAGTATCAGCGAGCCCGCCTCTGTCTACTGTGCAGTTTGATCCAATTTCTACATCGTTACCAATGATTACTTTTCCTACCTGTGGAATTTTATGATGAATTCCTTTGAGGGAAACAAATTTGAATCCGTCTCCGCCAAATGTAGAGTTGCCGAAGACAGTAAAATTATTTCCAACCTCGGTGTCCTTGTGAAAAACACAATTCATTCCAATTCGCGCATTATTTCCAATAGTTACATTCTCAGCAATTTTTACACCATCTTCTATTATACAATGTTCGCCTATTTGAGAGTTAGCCCCGATTACAACATAATTACCAAGGCTTGTTCCCCTGCCGACCTTTGCCGATTTGTGGATAATAGCTGTGGATGCAATAACACCGTCAGGCTTTTTGGAAGGAAAAACTAATTCCAGTATTTTTGCCCATTGGATATCTACATTGTCTACAACTAGTAACGGACAGTGGGTAAGTCCTATTGCAATTTCTTGATTAACTACAAGAGCAACGGCTTTTGATTTCTTCGCATCTGCCAAATGGGACTTAGCCGAAAGGTAGGAAAGAAAATTTTCTTGGTTCGCATTTAAGGGAGCTAGGGAAGTAAAACGGATGGATTCAGGATTTTCTGAATTTAAAATTTTCGAATTTGGTATTAGATCGTATATTTGTGCCAGAGTGTATTCTTTCAATGATTGATCTCCTATATGTCTCTTCCTCCATAAGCCTAAATATTGTTTAAAATTCTACCTAAATTTTTACCATAAAAATTGCAAAAGTAATGCTTTTTTAAATGTAGAAAATAAAAAATATAAGGTAAACTTAATGTTGACAATGGTAACATTAAGTTTACAATGGTCACATATAAAGAAATACTGATATGTATCGTTAGGAGAAAAATATGAGCAATGTAGGAAAAAGATACAATATTGAAGATGCAAGTCAAAATTATGATGTAATCGTAGTTGGTTCCGGAATGGGTGGACTTACTACTGCAGCCCTTCTTTCTAAAGCCGGAAAAAAGGTATTGGTTCTTGAACAGCATTATACTGCTGGTGGGTTTACGCATAGTTATACTCGGAAAGGATATGAATGGGATGTCGGTGTTCATTACATAGGAGATGTGCATAAAGAGTATTCACCTCTCAGAAAAATGTATGACTTAATAACGGACGGAGAATTAAAATGGTCTTACATGGATGAAGTATATGATAGAATTATTATTAAGGACAAAGAATATAAATTTAGAGCGGGAAGAGAAAACTTTAAAGCAGAGATTCTAAAAAATTTTCCCAGCGAAGGTGATTCAATCGAGAAATACTTAAACCTGATTCGAGATGCAAATCTTTTCGCAATGCCAGCATTTATTGCAAAAAGAATGAGTCCAGAATTTTTATCGAGTATAACTTCATTTGCTACAGACCCGGTTATAAAAAAATACTTTGGAAGAACAACCCTCGAAGTTTTATCCAGTATCACAACAAATAAAAAATTAATTGGAGTTCTTGCAGGTCAATGGGGTGATTACGGTTTGCCGCCGGCACAATCAAGTTTTGGCATGCATGCAGTTGTTGCCCATCATTATCTAGATGGAGGTAACTTTCCAGTAGGCGGTGCTTCGAATATTGCAAGGTCTGTTGAAAAAGTAATCCTAAAAGCTGGTGGGAAAATTTTGGTCGGAAAAGAAGTTCAGGAAATTTTAATTAAAGATAATATAGCTTACGGAGTTAAAATGGAAACAGGAGATGAGATTATCGCCAAACAAGTAGTAAGCGCTACTGGTTATTTTAACACATACGGGAAATTAATTTCAAGAGACAAAGCCGAATCTCTAGGGCTTGTTTCTAAATTGAAAACGATCAAACCATCTGTAGGTCATATCTGTCTATATACTGGGATTAACGCAACGAAAGAGGAATTAAAAATTGGCAACGGGAATATATGGATTTATCCTGACTATGATCATGACAAAACTTTATTTGCATACCTTGCAAATCCAAATGCAGAAATTCCAATGGTGTATATTTCATTTCCCTCTTTCAAAGATCCGAATTGGGATGCGAATTATCCTGGAAAATCTACCATTGATGTAATCGTTCCGGCTTCGTATGAATGGTTCAAGAAATGGAAAGATGAGCCTTGGCGCAAAAGAGGGGATGAATACAATGCGCTTAAAGAAAAATTCTCCGAGAGACTTTTAGATTATATTTATAAATATGTACCACAGGTGAAGGGCAAAGTCGACTACTATGAATTATCCACACCGCTATCCACGGAATATTTTAATAAATACCAGCATGGGGAATTATATGGATTAGAACACAGCCCCGGTAGGTTTGCTGAGAAGTGGATGACTCCTAAGTCTCCGATTGAAAATCTTTACATTTCCGGGCAGGATATATTATTTGCCGGTGTTGCGAGTGCCCTCGCCTCCGGTGCGATGACAGCAACGCAGATGTTAGGGGTTAATATTATTAAAACGCTCTTTTGATGTAGACTTATCAATAAAGAGATAGTATAGAGTTTTTTTATCCTCTATACTATCTTACAGGAATTTTTTTCCTTCTTGGTCGCTAGCAAATCTTCTAAGCCAGCGCTTCTTTTACAATTGCAGCTTGCTCTTTCATGTGAACTTTCACATGACCCGCTGCTGGGCTTGGAGATTTTTTTCTACCATAGTATTTGAATTCTCTATCACCAAGTATATGCTCGAAGAAATCTCTTACAAAGAACCAGGCTCCCTGGTTATGTGGTTCTTCTTGCACCCAACAAAATTCAGTCGCAGATTTATAAAGAGCAAGCACTTCTTTAATTTGTGATTCAGGGAATGGATAGATTTGTTCAAGGCGGATGAGTGCAACGTTGGTTAACGTTTGTTTGTCTCTTGCGTCTAATAAATCATAATAAATCTTCCCACTGCAGAAGAGAATTTTCTTAACTCCTTCTGACTTTATCTCTGACTTATCGAGAATTACCTCTTTGAAAGCTCCTGACATTAAATCATCAATGCTAGACACAGCAGCGGGTAATCGTAGTAAACTTTTTGGTGTCATTACGATTAAAGGCTTACGATAGTTACGAAGCATTTGTCTTCGGAGTAAATGGAAGTATTGCGCTGGCGTTGTGCAATTTGCAATTTGAATATTATTGCCAGCACAAAGTTGTAGCATTCTTTCTAGTCTTCCACTTGAATGCTCGGGTCCTTGTCCTTCATACCCATGTGGGAGTAATACGACTAAGCCGCTCATACGTTGCCATTTAATTTCAGAGCTGGAAATAAATTGATCAAAAATCACCTGCGCTGTATTTGCGAAATCTCCAAACTGCGCTTCCCAAATGACAAGTGCACTCGGGTCTGCAAGAGAATATCCATATTCAAAGCCTAACACTGAGTATTCGGATAGAGACGCATTGATTACTTCAAATTCTGCCTGATCTTTTGAAATATGAGCAAGCGGAGAATACTTAGAGCCATTATTGATGTCTATTAATATTGCATGTCTATGCGTGAACGTTCCCCGTTGTGAATCCTGTCCTGATAAACGAACCTTAAATCCGCTTTCTAAGATAGAGCCAAACGAAAGTAATTCAGCACAGCCCCAATCGATTGGAATTTCTCCTTCACCCATTTTTTTACGAGTTTCCAAAAGCTTTACAAGTTTTGGATTTGCCGTAAACGTTTCAGGAATTGTAGTCATTGCCTTGAGGATACTTGTGAGTTGTCCCTTCAAAAGTTTTGTTGCAGGCTCAGAGTCAAGTGGCTCTTTAGAAAGATTTGCCCAAACTCCCTGCATGGTATCTACTTGAATTTTAATGTCTTTGTTTTTTGTTTCGTTGAAAGAGTCTTCTAAACTTTTTCCAACTTCCTCTTTGATTGCTTCTAATTCAGCTTTATTTACAACGCCTTCTTTGATAAGAGCTTGTTCGTAGAGAAGTGCTGTTGGCGGATGACTCTTGATTATATTATACATATATGGCTGTGTGAATGCAGGTTCATCCATTTCATTATGACCAAGTCTTCTATAACAAATTAAATCAATGATTACATCTTTGTGAAATTTCTGTCTGTATTCATGTGCAAGTTTTACAACTCGGTAAGCTGCTTCCGGGTCATCACCATTCACATGAAAAATTGGAATTTGAAATCCTTTCGCTAAGTCGGTTGCATAGAGAGTAGATCTTGATTCACTGGGGAGCGTAGTAAAACCTATCTGGTTATTAATTACAATGTGAAATGTTCCACCCGTTGTATAACCCTCTAGATTCATTAAGTTTAAAGTTTCGGCAACAACACCCTGACCAACGAAAGCAGCATCTCCATGAATTAGAATAGGCATATACCTTTCGCGGGTCTTATCGTTGTTAAGCGTTTGTCTTGCTCTTACACTACCGGTTACTACCGGGTTAACCGCTTCAAGGTGACTAGGGTTGAATGCGAGAGAAAGCTTAACTTCTTTTCCTGATTCTGTTTTTATATTATTGGAATAGCCGAGATGATATTTGACATCTGCATAACTTTCTGATTCAGAACCAATTTTTTCTTCGAACTCAGCAAATATCAAGCTCGCTGGTTTTTGAATTGTATTTACTAAAACATTTAATCTTCCGCGGTGCGCCATACCAATGATAAGCGCATCCATGTTATATTTACCAGCTTCTTCCACTACTAAGTCAAGCATAGGAATCATCGTCTCTCCGCCTTCGAGAGAAAAACGCTTCTTACCCACAAACTTCTTTGCGAGAAATTGTTCGAAGTAATCTGCTTTGTAGAGTTTCTTAAATAGACGAAGCTTTGCATTTTTTTCTAGTTGGTAAGAATTAGCAGTGGATTCCATTTTATTTTGAATCCATTCTCGCTCTTCATCATTTACAATGTAATATTGCTCTGAGCCAATGCTTCCACAATAGGTTTTTTCAAACCATTCAATTACATTTTTAAGTTTAGTTTTTCCGAGTCCAGGTGTTCCTGAATCAACAACAGTTTCTAAATCTTCTGCTTTCAAGTTTGCTAGTTTTTGATCTAGAAATTTGCGATCGGGTTTTAGTATTCCAAGAGGATCGAGATTCGCGGCTAAGTGCCCTTGTCTCCTATAAGCATTGAGCAAGTTCATTAAACCCATTTCTTGAAAAGTAGATGCATTTGCATCTTTGAAAAAGCTACCGGTTTCTTTGTGACCATTTTTTCCGTTAGTTCCATTTCCGAAACTAACACCTAAATCAAGTTCTCTAAAAAAATCCTGCCATTCTCTTTCTACACTTGCTGGATTTGCCTTGTAGGCTTGGTACATCTCTTCGAGTAATTCCGCGTTATCCGCATATAATGCCATCGTTCCTAAATTTACCATTTTATTCTCTCCTCTTAAAAAATCTTTTTTATCTTAGAGGAAGAAGCGCAAAGAAAAATTACCTCTCTGTGCCTCTGTGCCTCTGTGCCTCTGTGGCTAATCTTTATTTAACTATGTATTGACCATTTATCTACTGCCATTGCTGCTTCTCTTACAACTTCTGAAAGTGTAGGATGAGCATGACAGGTGCGTGCTAAGTCTTCTGCTGATGCACCAAATTCAAATGCTACTGCTGCTTCGACAATCATATCGGATGCACGTGGTCCAATAATATAAATTCCAAGTAGCTTATCTGTTTTCTTATCTGCTAAAACTTTTACTTGTCCATCGGTTTCATTCATTGCCTTCGAACGACCATTTGGTTTGAACATGGACTTACCAACTTTATATTCAACACCTTTTGCTTGCAACTCTTCTTCTCCAAGTCCAACCCAAGCTACTTCAGGCCAAGTATAAACAATCCATGGAATCGCTCCATAATTAACGTGTCCTGATTGACCTGCAATAATTTCTGCGAGCGCAATGCCTTCATCTTCCGCTTTATGTGCAAGCATTGGTCCATCAATAACATCTCCAATTGCGTAAATATTAGGAATAGATGTTTGAAAATTGTGAGGGTTTACTTCTATTCTACCTCTAGGCGTAAATTTGACTCCTAGTTCTTTTGCTCCCAGATTATCTGCGTATGGTCTTCTTCCAACGGCTAACAAGACTACGTCTCCATCAATGGTAAGTGGTTTGCCTTGCGGGTCTTGGATATTTACAATTACTTTGTCTTTTTTCTTTTCTGTTCCTAAAACTTTATGCTCAAATAAAAAGGCAATGCCCTGTCCTTCTAAAAGTCTTTGTGCATAGGATGACATTTGCTTATCTGCAGTTCCAAAAAGTCGCGATTGTAATTCAACAACAGTTACTTTTGCGCCAAGTCTAGACCAAACAGAGCCAAGCTCAAGACCAATCACTCCGGCTCCAATGATGATTAGGTGCTTGGGGACTTGCGGAAGATTAATTGCGTGATCAGAGGTTACTACTTGTTTGCCGTCAATTTCAAAGCCAGGGATTTCAATTGGAGTGGAACCAGTCGCTAAAATAATATTTTTAGAAGTGATTTTTTCAGATCCAGAATCGGAGGTAATTTCAATTTCGGTAGTCGATGTGAGTTTTCCATGCCCCAAGAAACGCTCTATCTTATTTTTTTTCATAAGGTAATCGACGCCTTCTGTTACATCTTTTACTACTTTGTCTTTACGCTCTAGCAGTTTTTTTAAATCTAGTTTAACATCGCCAACGTTAATTCCGTGGTCGGCTAATTTGTGTTTGGCTTTATGATATTCTTCCGATGAATCTAAGAGTGCTTTTGAAGGTATACATCCAACATTGAGACAAGTGCCGCCGAGAGTCTTACGTTTTTCTACGATGGCTACTTTCATTCCTAGTTGGGCTGCACGAATAGCGGCAACATAACCCCCGGGACCGGAACCAATCACTGTCACATCAAATTCTTTACTCATATTATTTCCTTTGTGCGCCGGCTTTTTACCACCGGCTAATTATTATTATACTTCGATTAATAGTCTAGTAGGATCTTCAATCATTTCTTTGATCTTAACAAGGAAGAGAACTGCTTCTTTTCCATCAATGATTCTATGGTCGTAAGATAACGCGACATACATCATTGGACGAATTACGATTTGATCGTTCACAACAACTGCCCGTTTTACAATATTATGTAATCCTAATATACCAACTTGCGGGTAATTTA
>JANMOF010000065.1:0-6699 GCA_031368925.1 Leptospiraceae bacterium | reverse complement strand
ATTGACAGGATTTAAAGAAAAAAATAAGGTTTTTCTGTATTTACTAAAGGTGTATAGAGAAAAAGATTCAAGAATTGATCGAAAATTAAACGAAAAATTGAATTTAATTAAAACTTCTGAATAGGAATATAGAAACCAAATGAACCCAAAAGATATTATTTCCCAGAAAGTAGAAGACTTTGCTAAGAACGAAAAAGCTTATAAAAGTAAGGACTTTCAGGAAACGGAAGCACGAAATAGATTCATTGATCCACTCTTTGAGGCACTTGGTTGGAATTTGAATCAAACCAATATTCCAAAAAAACTTTGGGATGTACATAGAGAGTATTCTCAGAAAGATAATTCGAGCACGAAGAAACCAGATTACGCATTTAGGGTAGATGCAAAATTAAAATTTTTTGTAGAAGCAAAAGCACCACATGTTCCTCTGACCGACAAAGACCCAGTGTTCCAAGCAAAGCGTTATGCGTATTCCACAAATGGAAAAGCTCCCATTATTATTCTCACTGATTTTGAAGAGTTTCGTGTATTCAATGCCTTACAAAAGCCGAATTATGATAATCCGCTACAAGGAGTATTAAAAGAATTTGATTTCAAATATGTAGACTATCTGGATAAATGGGATTTGCTTGTAGAAAATTTTTCAAGAGAAGCTGTGTTATCTGGAAGTCTAGATAGACTGAGAGGAAAAATTTCTAAGAGTACGAAAAAGCTAGATGAAGAATTTTTAGATGAGATGATTGCTTGGCGGGAAAACTTAGCCAAACATATTGCAATTAAAAATGAATCTCTAAATGTAGATGAATTGAACGAAGCAGTCCAAAGAATCTTAGATCGGCTAATCTTTATTCGCCAGTTGGAAGATAGAAATATAGTCGATGAAAATACTCTTTTTAGTTTTGCTAAAAAAGAAAATCTTTATAAAGAAATTCTTCCTCTCTTCGGTGAATTAAATGGAAAATACAACGGACTTTTATTTAAACCACATTTCAGTGAAAAGCTAATTGTAGAAGACAAAGTTCTCAAAGAAACAATTTTAGATTTATGTTATCCTCGCTCCCCTTTTCAATTTGATGTTATAGAGCCAGAAATACTCGGACGTATCTACGAAAGATTTCTAGGCTCAAAGATACGGCTAACAGAAGGTCACCGCGCAAAGGTCGAAGAAAAAGATGAAGTCCGTCATGCGGGCGGTGTATATTATACGCCAGAATACATTGTAAATTATATCGTAAAAGAGACAGTTGGTAGAAAGCTTAATCTTACGACATTGACCTCACCCAATCTTTCCGTTAAAGGTGAGGCAAAGAGCGATGACCCTCTCCTAAAGGAGAGGGTGACGGGTTTGACCCCGGAAGAAGTTTCCAAAATCAAAATCCTAGATCCAGCCTGTGGTAGCGGTAGTTTTTTGTTAGGCGCATATCAATATCTCTTGAATTGGCATGTTGATTATTACAAATCAAAGGTTCTTGTACATAATGTAGAGACGCACGGCCGTGCGTCTCTACGGAAAGACAATCGACCACCCACCAAATTCAAAGATGATTTCTTTTTCGATGCAGATGGAGAAATAAAACTCACAACCAAAAAGAAAGGAGAAATTCTAGTAAACAATATCTTTGGAGTAGACATTGACCGCGAAGCAACCGAGGTCGCAATCCTTAGCTTATATTTAAAACTTCTAGAAGAAGGACTTGATGACGATGGATTTTTATTTCTAAAAGGAAAAGTCCTTCCTGATATGACAAACAATATCAAGTGTGGGAATAGTTTGATTAGCCGCGAAGATTTATTCTCAAATAATATGTTCGGCACTACTAATATAAAAGCCTTTGATTGGAAAAAAGAATTTCCCTTCGATGGTTTCGATTGTATCATCGGGAATCCGCCGTATATCCGCATTCAGGAATTGCAGAAATGGGCAAGTGAGGAAGTCGAACTTTATAAGAAGATTTATAAATCAGGGGCTAAGGGCAACTTTGATATTTACATTCTATTCATTGAGAAAGGCTTGAATTTATTGAACGAAAAAGGACTTATAGGTCTGATTTTACCGAATAAGTTTTTAAATTCAAGTTACGGAGAAGAGATTCGAGGAATTATTTCTAAAGGAAAAAATCTTTCGAAGATCGTTCATTTCGGAGACATACAAATTTTTGAAGGCGCTACAACTTATACTTGTTTATTATTTCTTTCAAAATCCACGCAAGATGAAACTCAAATTTTCAAAGTAAATCAAATTGAAGACTGGATTAAGGAAGAGAAATCAGATACAGGAACTTTTCAAAATGAAAAACTCACTGAGAAAGAATGGAATTTTCAAATTGGAAAGAATGCAGGACTTTTTCAGAAGCTAGAAGATTTTCCGACAAAACTTTCGGATGTTACTGATTTATTTGTAGGATTACAAACTGATGGGGATAGTATCTATATACTCGAGCAGGTTGAAGTTAAAGCGGATAAAGTAAAATGCTTTTCTAAAGAAACTGAAAAGGAACATCTATTTGAAAATTCTCATTTAAAGTATTTAATTAAAGGCTCAGTAAATATAAAGCGATATGCTTTAGAAAATTTATCGAAACGATTAATATTCCCTTACTTTACCGAGGGAAATAAATCGCATCTATTGAAACAGTCTGATTATAAAGAATCTTTTCCATTGACATGGGATTATCTTGAATCAAATAAGAAAAAATTAGTCACTCGAAATAAGGGTCAAATGGGAACTGAATGGTACGGTTATGTATATAAAAAAAATCATACTAAATTTGATCAAAAAAAATTAGTAGTCCCTTCCATCGCCATGCAAGCTAGCTTTGCTTATGACTCTAAAGGAGAATACTACTTCGTAGGCTCCGGTGGCGGCGGAGGTGGTGGATATGGAATTACGATTAAAGAAGAAATTCCTATGTCCTATGAATATTTATTAGGCTTATTGAATTCAAAACTTTTAGACTCTTATCTTCAATCCTACAGTAGTCCTTTTCGTGGCGGATACTTTGCATATAACCGCCAATATATTGAAAAACTTCCCATCTACATTCCCGACGCATCGGATAAAGAAAAGTATCCTCTAACGCAAAAAATCGAAGAGATGGTAAAGCAAATTTTGGAATTGCGAAGAAAGGGTAAAACTGAGGATGCTGAATTTCTGGAAAAGAAAATTGATGAGATGGTGGAAAAGTTGTATGGGGTGTGAGAAAGGGAAGAAGGATTTCAGAAGGGGAAAAGTGAGAATGAGGATTCTATTTTGTCCGACAATAAAGGTATAATCTAATTATGGCAACATCAGATCAATTAAAAGCATTACTCAAGAGTCATGTCGATGGCGATGAAGATCGGTTTTACTCTATTGCTATGCAAATTGCAGCAACGGAAGCAAGAAGCGGACATGGAAAATTGGCACAGGAATTAAAATCTATGATTGATGAAGCAAAGTCTTTATCTTTACTTTCCAAGAAGAAAGAATCTCCGATTCCAATTATCAGACCTAAAGGAGAGTTGTCTGAGATTCTAGCTGTCTCTTATCCCAAAATTCGATTTGCGGATATGGTATTAAAGAAGGAAATTTTTAATAGAATCGAAAGAATTCTAGAAGAGCAAAGACATTATTCCAAATTACAATCACATGACTTACATCCGCGTAGAAAGATTTTATTTGTAGGTCCTCCGGGTTGCGGAAAAACAATGACTGCCTCTGCATTAGCGGGAGAGTTGGGATTACCGTTGTTTGCCGTTAGATTAGATGGACTCATGAGTAAGTATATGGGAGAGACTATTGCAAAACTCCGCTTGATTTTTGATTCAATGGTAGATACAAGAGGAGTTTATTTGTTTGATGAGTTTGATTCTATTGGAACAACTAGAAATTTTACAAATGATGTGGGAGAAATTCGTAGAGTGCTAAATAGTTTTCTTGTTTTTATGGAACAAGATACTTCTAATAGTTTAATTTGTGCTGCAACTAATAATCAGCATAGTTTAGACCATGCCTTGTATCGTCGATTTGATGATATATTAGAATATGACCTCCCTGATGAAAAACTAATTGAGCAGATCATTAAAAATCGAATTCGACTTTTTAAATTTATCGGTTCATTCAAAAAGGTCACAAAAGTAGCCGGGCAGTTAAGTTTTGCTGATATAATTAAATCCTGTGATGACGCGATTAAGAAGACTGTTATTCAAGATAAAGGTGAAATATCAGAAGAAGATTTGATTCAATGTTTAGAAGAGCGAAAAGGATTTAAGAAAACTAAGGACAAAGTAGATTCATAATGGCAGAAGAAAATTATAAGCATCTTCTTTTAAGAATCCAAGCGGATACGGGCAAATATACAAATCCACAGGGAGGAGGAAGCGGATTTTCCATTTTTCCAGGACTCAATCGAAAAAGCCACGGTGGAAAATTAAAAAAAGAACTTGAAATAGCGATTGAAGAGTCAAGTGAAATTGAAAAATTAAGAATAGAAAATGAGATCAATGAAAAATTAGGAATTTATTTAACTTTTGAAAGTCATAAAGATTATCCTCTCAATGTTGAAAAACTAGAGAAAGAAAAAGATGGTATAGAAATAGTAAGAATCTATATCGAAGAGGAAAAAGAGAAGGCAATTCTTTTCGTTCCGGAGGGCAAGATTCAGGTTTTCTTTGATAAGATTGAAAAGTATTTAACAATAACAACTAAAAAAGGAAATTATAGATATAGAGATTTGATCGAAAGTATCGAAAAAATAAAATTATCCGCTTTGGAAAATTTTTGGTCTGATAGTGAATCATTCCCACAAGACATCGAAAAAAAATATTTCTTGGAAGCATGGCTTAGAGTTGGGGATAACAGAGATTTAATCATAAATCGATTTAAGGAACAGGCTAGAAATGCAGAAATCTTTGTTTCTGAAAAGCCTTTAAAATTTCCAGAGACTACGGTTTTTTTGATTCGCTCTTCTATGAATCAATTGAAACAATCCATTTTAATACTCGATTGTATTTCCGAAATCAAAATTTGCAAAGATACACCTGCATCTTTTTTAGAAATGAAGCCATTGGAAGAAATGGAATGGGTGAATGAACTAAAAAGTAGAATTTCATATAGTAGTGACCACAAAGAAATTTCAGTTTGCATTTTAGATACAGGGGTAAATTATTCTCATCCTTTACTGGGTCAGAGTATTTCTGAAAAAGAAGCTGATTCTTATAATCCCAATTGGGGAAATACAGATCATGCTGGTCATGGAACAGAAATGGCTGGACTTGCCCTCTATGGAGATTTATATGGGTTGCTACTAAGTAATGAACAAGTTGTTTTAAATCATAGCCTTGAATCTGTTAAAATATTACCGCCTAATGGAAGTAATCCAGAAGATTTACTTGGAGTAATTACAAAAGAATGTGTTGCAAGAGCCGAGTTATTGGGAATTGATAAGAAGCGATTTTTTAATATGGCTGTTACTTCTGATCAATTAAAAATCAAAGAAGGAGAACCCAGTTCTTGATCTGGCTCCATTGATCAAATTGCGTTTAGAAATGAAGAAGAAAAAGAACCCAAGAGATTGTTTTTTATCTCTGCTGGAAATTTAAAATATGAAGATATAAAAGATTATCCAACTTCTAATGAATTAAACACAATTCAAAATCCTGCTCAAGCATGGAATTGCCTAACCGTAGGAGCTTTTACAGAAAAAGTTGATATTGAAAAAATGAAGTACCCTGAATTAGATGCAATTGCAGGCAACGGTGAATTATCCCCAACTAGCACAACTTCTTTTTTATGGAATGAATCTTACTGGCCTATAAAACCAGAAATCGTAATGGAAGGTGGAAATTATGCGAAGGACAAAAAAGGATTCGTAACTAATAATGAATCTCTTTCTTTGGTTACCACGAATAAAGACTTTCAAAGTAAATTACTTACATATTCCTTAGATACAAGTGCCGCAACTGCACAGGCTTCCAGATATGCGGCTTTAATTGCTTCTGAGTATCCAGAATTTTGGTCAGAAACCATTCGTGGGTTAATGATTCATTCTGCTGATTATAAAAAGTTAAATCTTAATTATCCACAAATAAAAAATCTAAATCAACAAGGTAAGATAAATATTCTTAGAAAGTTTGGATATGGACATCCCGACTTGAGTATTGCTCTTAGTAGTGGAAAAAGTTTTTGCACTTTAATTATTCAGGATGAACTTCAACCCTACATAAAGGATGGTGATATAAAAACAAATGAAATCAAATTTTATAATTTACCATTGCCAGTTAATGCTTTAAATCAAATTCCATTAGAAGATGTTGAACTGAAAGTTACCTTGTCCTATTTCATAGAACCAAATCTAAAAAAGATAAATACAAGATACGCTAGGACTTATTCATCTTGTGCTTTAAGATTTGATTCTAAGGCAGCAACGGAAGAAATGGAAACATTCAAAAAAAGAGTAAATAAAAAAGAGAGAGAAAAATTAGATGATAATAAATATGAATCTGGTTTTTCCAATCCTGAAAATAGTGAATGGGTATTTGGTTCAGGAATACGAAATTATGGATCCATTCATTCTGATATTTGGCTAGGAACTGCTGCACAATTAGCAAAAAAAGAAAGTATTTGTATTTACCCAGTAGGCGGATGGTGGAGAACAAGAAAGAAATTGGAAAAATATAATAATAAGATTCGCTTTGCTCTATTGATTACAATTAAAACTA
>JANMOF010000062.1:0-4619 GCA_031368925.1 Leptospiraceae bacterium | reverse complement strand
CAGTTTTACGTAACACAAAAGTCGCCGATTAATACGAGATCGGCAAAAAAAGCTAGTTAGATGTTTAGTTGATTGACCTTTAGTGAGATGTCTCCAAGCAGTTCGGCTTGGAGACATGAATTTGAAACTCAAAAGGTGCTACCTCACTTTCGAGTTTCAAAGTCACGTCGGATACTCTTAAAGTTAGTTGCCATTTTAAAAACGGCTCAATAGAGTTAATAAAATTACGGAATCTTTCAGGAGTAGGTTTCCTCGACCTCGTGTCTCGGAAAGACTTTTAAATTGAATTTAGGGCTAAAAATTCACTGGTTTTTTAAATCCTTAATTTTATTGTTGAAACAGGAGATGATAGTTTGATTAAAGAAGTTGCTGATTTGTTAAAATATATAAAAAGTGAAAATTCGGAAAAAGCGAATGATCATCTAATATTTCCTCTTTTTAAAAAGGTATTTTCTAAAGATACTTTTAAAAAAGAATCCGAAGCTAGTGGTGCTGATATTTACATTGAGGGAAGAATCATTGTAGAATTAAAAACGAATCATGATGATTGGTGTTCTGGTTTTTTTCAGGCTTTACACTATCAAAAGAAAAGTTTAAATTTCTCTAGTCTGTGTGTTATTTCTCATAATTTTATTGGACTGTGGAAATTGAATCAAATCCCCGATTTTGCAATTGACTTATACAAAAAGGCGGAAGCATCAAAGCCTGCGAGTGAAATCGGATTAAAAAATTCTAAGTCAATAAATAACGGACAAAAAAAGGAAATTTTAGAAAAAGCCTTTTTTGTTTTAGACAAAGATAGTTTTGAACAAAATGAACTTTATATAAACGTTCTTTTATCTGAATTTTTAGATAAACTGCAAAATTTAGATTCCGTAAGACAGCAAGTTAACCCTCAAAATTTTATTAATAAAATTGATCTTCTTAAAAATTATTTTGAGACTCCAATGGATGCAATTCATTGTTTCTATGCGATAGTTTCTTATTGGGATATTACAAGCACTGTTCCAGAGGCAAAACAGAGTAAGCCAAACTTCTTAAATATAATTGGACGAAATGGAAAGCAACAAAGTGAAGAAATACAAATTAATCCAAGGTTTCATAAAGAGTTTATCAAGTTCATAGAAAGTCATTATATTTTTACAAATGAGGAAGCAGGAATTAGTGTTGACTATTATTTTTCTAGGTTTGACGAAGCATTATCGAAAGTAGACCCTGATTATGTAAAACAGCATGGAATATTTTTTACAGATATTAATTTAAGTAAATTTGCTCTTTGGTTTGTTCATTATTATCAAGAAAAGAAATTGGCAGAAAAGTATATTGTATTCGATCCTGCTGGCGGTTCAGGCAACTTAGTAACTTCTTGGAGAAAAAATCATTTAAAACATAAAATCGTTTCAGAACTGCAACCAGATTTATTAAAAACAATTGAACGACGAATGAAACAAGATGAGATGCATATTCAAAGCGGATTTACCATAGTTCCAAAAACTTCTGAGAATAGAGGTTTAAATTTTATTGATAAATCTGCACTGGAATATTTAGCAGAAGTAGAAAAAACATTACATGAAAAAAATCTTAAACTGGATAAACCAATTGCTTATTTATTAAATCCTCCTTATAAAAATACGGATGAGAATGAAGAAAAACGAGTTGGAAAAGAAGCAGAATATTTGACTCATCCAACCATTATTGATTTCACTGGCGAGGATGGGGCTAAGGAGCGTTATCTTGCTTTTCTAGCACAAATTATTCACCTATCGGAAACACAAATTGCGAAAAGCCCTGATTTAAAGCCGATGATACTAATTTTTACTCCTACTTCATGGCTAATACCTAGACCTGCATACATAGAGTTTAGAGAAAAGTTTGATAAGTATTTCAAATACCAAAATGGTTTTATCGTGACAAGTTATGAATTCTTTAAATTAAATGGAAGATTTCCAATTTCTTTTACAATATGGAATTACAATTATACTCCGAAAGGAAACAAGAACATTATAAAACTCAATGATTACACTGGTTTAAAGGCTGAGGAATTGAATATAAATTGGAATATCCCCTTCGATGAGTTAGATAAAAAAATATTAAAAATATTAAAAGGTTCTAAAAAAGTTTTATTTGATAGCTCGAGGGGAGATATAAGAGAGACTTTGCCTAAATTAAAACATATAACTAAAAATGAATTTTTTCAGCAACCTCGATACGATTATAGCCATGCAAAAAGAAAAGAAGATTACAATAAGATTGTAAGTGGATTTCCTTTAAAAGATAAAGAAAGACATTTTACTCTAAAAAGAAAATGCGGAGAGGTTGCAGGCGAATTCGTTGGATTTTATGATGACAATACACCTGTCAGAATAAAACAAGATAATTATGACCGTATGGCTGGGCGAGCAGATAGAATTTGGTTTAGATTAGACAATGCTTTTATTAATCTAAATCAAACACGTTGTCTAAACGGAGCACCAGATAAATATGGATTTTGCGCTTATGATTTAGAGTCAGCAAAAATAACATTTTCTTGGTTTGCATTAACAAAAGCGTTAAATGGACGTTATTCGATTTGGGCAAACCAATTCGATATATGGACACCCCAAATCACAAAGATAAAAGAAAAATATTTTCACTCTCTTTGTTTTGCTTTTGCTCTGTCTGAAAATAGATGTATAGTTACAAAATTTGAAAAGGATAACCCAGTTAAAGGCGCACCAGAAGTATATGTTGATAATCCGCTTTGTCCCACAAACCCAGAATCATTTTGGTCAACTACTTTAGCAAGTTCTATTGATTTAAAATGTAAAAGTGCAACAGAACTAATTTCATTAATTACAGAATTGTATACGGTTTGGAATTTAGAATATTGCAAAGGATCTAAAATAGAAAATGTTGGTCTTGATAAAGAGCCGTATTTTAAGTTCTTCGATTATTCCGACTTCGTAACCCCTTATTCGGGACTAATTCAAATCAAAAAATACTCAGAAATTCATAATGCAGAAAAATTAATATCCTTGTTTGAAAAAATTATAGATAAAACAAAAAATGTAAAAGAGGAAATTTATCAATTAATAGTAAATGAGTTTAAATATTTTGATTAAAAGTAATTGAGAATAAACTAGATTACACCCGACATCGTGTCGGGACTGGTTTTAGTTGAGCGTAAGTTTGTCATTGGTTCGCTCATGTTTAAAACAGCAACTAACTGCGAGTATCCACTACGGTAACGGACTATATCGGAAGCTGTCCGTCACCTTGCTCCAAGCCGGCTTAGTTGTGTTAGTCAGACTTTGTAGTATATTTGTTGGACTCACGCAAGTCCAGTGCCTTCGTTCCGGTCACAAAACTTGCAAGAGAATAATGCAAGTTTTGCGCCCTACACTCAGTCACGGGACTTGCTAGTATTTGGTCGGCTTGGAGACATGACTTTGAAACTCAAAAGGTGCTACCGCACTTTCGAGTTTCAAAGTCACGTCGGATACTCTTTACGTTCTACGCCATTTTATTTTTGACCATATTTTTCTAGGGACTGACGTGGGATATTTCAGGTGTAGGTTTCCTCGACCTCGTGTCTCGGAAAAATGCAAAGTGAATTTTACACTAATTTAAAGAAAGCTTATCCGATAAAATAATAATAGAGAGAAAGTATTAAATAATGACACAATCAATAGAACCAAATATTGCAGATTTAGCTAATGGTTGGCTTAAATCATATAAGTTAGATTATAAATTAGAACAAGAATCTTTAAATAAAGAAATAGATAAAGCACTCGCCGATTATTTTACAAAAAATGGCGGAACAGGCGCAAATCGTCCAGATGTAAAATTATTATTAAAAAATAAACATTCACATTATTATCCAATTCTCATAGAATACAAAGGATATAAAGATAAACTTGTAAAACTTGATAACGATGGTCAAGTTGAAAACAAAACTTCTGATAATAAACCTCATTTAAAAAATATTAATTCATATGCCGTAAATGGAGCAGTGCATTACGCAAATGCTTTATTACATCATACTAACTATACTGATATTATCGCTATAGGGATGACAGGATATAAAGATGAAGCTGGAAAAATACTTTATGAAATAGGAGTGTATCATGTTTCAAAAAGTAATTTAGGAGCAGGAAAAAAAGTAGGAGAGTATTCCGATTTATCTTTCTTAGCACCAAAAAATTTTGATAAATTTATTGAGAAAGTTAAAACTTTACATCTAACGCAAGAAGAACTTGATAAAATAAAAGAGCGATTAGAAAAAGAAATTGATTATAGTTTAGTAAAACTTAATAATGATATTTTCCAAAATGAACAAGGTCTGAAAGAAGAAGATAGAGTTTATCTTGTCGCTTCCTCTATTATAGCAACAATTGGGATACCTGAAAAAGTTTCACCTCTTGAGAAATCTGATTTAAAATCTTCTACAGAAAAAGGTAATTCAGATGGTGAAATAATAGTAAGAAAAATAAAAGCATTTTTAGAAGAGAAACAACTACCAAAAGAGAAAAAAGAACTTATTGCAAAATCCGCGTGATATTGGACACCGAATCCATTTTAAAATGGACAGTGAATCCGGACGAAAGTGGACACTCAATCCGGCTGAAATTGTGCCACAC
>JANMOF010000033.1:0-17907 GCA_031368925.1 Leptospiraceae bacterium | reverse complement strand
GTTAACCGCAAGGAGATGATTGAAAAATTAGCCTACAATGAATACGAGCCGACTAATAGCTATTATCCGGATTACTACTTAAATGGAGAAACAAACCCGAACGAGTCAATCGAGTTCGATCCTGAAAAGGCAAGAGAGCTTCTGAAAGAAGCAGGATGGAAACCAAATGCTGCTGGAATTTTAGAGAAAGGTGGAAAGGAATTTTCTATTACCATTTTGGATAGAGATAAGAGCACAGAAAAATATTTTACCGTATTCATGGAAGCTGCAAAGCAATTAGGAATTAAAGCCAGTATTGAAACGACTGACTTAGCTGCCTGGAGTGCGAGAATTGATAAGTTTGATTTTGATCTTACCTGGGCTGCTTGGGGAAGTGGTGTATTTAAAGATCCTGAGCCAATGTGGTTTTCTAAGTATGCAGACGAGAACGGACAACACAACTTAGCCGGTATTAAAAACAAAGAAGTAGATGGGCTCATAGAAAAGCAAAAGTCCGAATTCAGTCTTGTGAAGAGAAATGAAATTGTAAAAAAAATAGATACAATCGTGTATAAAGAATATCCTTACGTTTTACTCTGGCACTTAGCAAATATCCGACTCATGTATTGGAATAAATTTGGAATGCCTGAAATGCCACTCGGACGTTACGGAACAGAAGATTATGCTACCGACTACTGGTGGTTAGACGCTAAGAAAAATGAAGAACTAGAAAAAGCAATCAAGGATAATGTTGCATTGCCTCCAAGTCCTAAAGAAGTAAAGCTTCCTAAGATTGAGCCTCCACAAATTTTAGAAGAAGAAACAGAACCGGCGGTAGAAAAACCTGCTCCTAAAAAAGTAGAAAAGAAAACACGGGCTAAGCAAGCGAAGCCTACGAAGACGACAAAAAAAGACAAGGATAAGAAGAAATAAATCCAGTTAAAATGTCATCAGAACAAACACAGACTAACACCAATTTACCCAGAAGTGATTTCTTAAAAAAAGAAATTACTTCCTGGAATAGTTTCATAACCGATGAATCTATTCGAAAGAATAAATTCACTGAAATGAAAGGATCGCCGTATCATTTTTTTAGAGCGACAGCGCATTTGTTTTATAAAGACATTGATTCTGGTTTAATTTCCATTCCTACAGAATGGAAAGAAACTCCGCGCATCAAGACCTGGATACAAGGAGATTTGCACACCCAAAATCTGGGCTTCTTCGAAAACGCTGACGGACAAATCAAGTTAGACGTAAACGATTTTGATGAATCCTACATTGCCCCATTTTATCTAGACTTACTTCGATTTGTTACAAGTATTTTTTTACAACGAGAAGAGGTAGATTTTAAATTTAGCCCGAAAGAAGCCTCTGATCTTGCAGAATATTTTTTAGAAGAATACCAGGAAACTCTTTCTGAGATTAGCGAAGACGGTCAGGAGTTGGAGCTAATAGAGGATAACCTCGATGGGTTTTCTAAAGATACGTTAGAAGAATTAAAAGACAAAAAATCTAATGCAACCCTTCTTGCTAAGTGGACAAAAGTAATTGATGGAAAAGTTTTATTTGATTTTTCAAACCTGGAACTACGGGAGTTGACTGAGGTAGAAACACAAGAAGTTATCTCTAATTGGAATAATTATGTGGAAAGTCTGGGTGATTTTTCAGAAGAGAAAGGCTATAGCTTTTTTGAAATTCAACATATTGCACGCAGGCTTAATTCGGGAATGGGCAGTCAAGGGGTTTATAAGTATTATGTGCTCATTCATGGCGACACCGACCCAATTCTTCTAGAAGTCAAAGAGCAGAGACTGCCCTGTATTTTTTTTATGAAAGATTTATCGGAAGCAGAATACCATTCTTATTTCACTATTCACGCTGAACGAACTAAAACAGCCTGTAAAGCAATGCTTGCCAACCCGGATAGTTTTTTAGGAACGATGACTACAGCAAATCGTTCTTACCTGGTAACTAGGATTTCTCCTTTCAAGAAAAAACTAGAATCGAAAGACTTTCATTCGGAATCCGATTTTAAAAAATACCTCAAGCATTCCGCGAGGGCAATAGCCTATGCACATAGTCGATCTTACAAGTCTATCTTGATTAAGTCTACTTCTATTTCGTTCGCCAATACTGCATTATCCGCTATCAAAGTTTGGAAAGGAACACGAAATAAAATGATAGAGCTTGCCATGAATTATTCTGAGCAGGTTCATGCTGATTTTGGTCTATGTGCTGGTTGGCTTGGAGAGTAAAAGAAATTCGCTACGGGATTACTCAGCTTTATATTAATGGAATCAAAGCAAACCGCATTTACGAAATTGCTGCTTCATCCGATTTGGGTTAAAAGACTTGACTGGAAATAAAAATACAAAACTATTACGTTATGGTGATTGATGTTGAAAAAGTTATATGGTTGGATTTTATAGTCGAAAAAATTAACCAAAAACATGGAGTCAACGAGTCCGAAGTCATTGAATTATTAGAAAGTAAAACCAAAAAAGTAAGATGGGTTGAGAAAGGTAATGTTAAAGGAGAAAAAACGTTATGGCAAAAAGTAAAAGTTCAATTTCAAATGCATCATCTTACAAACAAATTGGAGATTTTTGGGATAAACATAGTCTTGCAGATTATGATTCGAAAACGAAACCTGCGAAAATGAAATTTAAACCTAAATCTATTCAATATACCTGCACCATTGAAAAAAATTTATTCAAACAACTTTTTTTGAAAGCAGAAAGCCAAGGACTACCGGTTAACGCTTTAGTGAATTTATATTTAAAAGAAAAAGTTATATAAGGATAACAAAGCTTATCTACTCCTACGCGAAAGCGATCAAGGCTGTCGCTCGCCAAAATGCAATCTTCACTATCCGGAGAAAAACAATTGCAGAAACATAGTTTCAAATATAGCTACGTTCCCTTCTTTGATTGGTATAGAGATACTTTTCCAGATAGGAAGTTTGTAAATTGAAAAGGCTAATAGTCATTATTCCTATTTTTTTTTCTTGCCATTTGATTACGACGTGGGGGGATGTATTGTATGAAGGTAGCCAAACTAGTCGGAATTTAAAAAGAGAAAATGTTTACAAAATTATAGAAGGAGAAACGACAGAGAAAGAAATAAAATCTTTATTTGGTACTGAGTATGTTCGTCGATTAAGCTTTTATCCTTCGTTAGTCAAAAAATATCGGAAAAAAAGTTATGACATTACAAGGATTATTTTATACGCGAATCCAACATTAAATGAAAGAGACGCTATGGCAGCTATGGAACAATTTGAACTGTCAATTTTTTTTAAGCACGGTATTGTGCAATTTTATTTTGTAAATCATGTAGGAAATATGGGTAACGGGATTTGGGGACCGTTAGGTTATGATAAATTTCCAAGGGCAAAGAATTTACGAGAGAAAGAGTTTGATGGATTCGATTGGCCAGACGTAGTTTGCGATATACAATTTTATGAGAGAAAAGTTAAGAAGATTTGGTTTCAGGATAATTGGCGAAAAATACAAAAGATGACCTATGATAAATGTGCTTGGGAAACAGAAAAGGAATGGGAAGAAAAAATTGAAAGACAAACAAGTAACAAACCGACTGCGGATATTTATAGGTGGAGAAAACAGGATGAATCGAAAAGGTTAAAAGATTTTGAGTAGTTGCTGTTAAGGCTAACAAAGTGTATCTACAACTAGCGAAAGCGATCAAGGCGGTGTCAATAATTTGCATGATTGGAAAAGTTCCTTGCTACACAATAAAGAGTAAATTATTGATCCCCCCATTTGCTTGGTCGCAAATCCAACGCCTTCGCCAGCCGCGAGCGCGGTCGGTGTGTTGTGGTAGATAGTTATTTGCCGTATGCGAAGAAGTTGAGATTCCCGATAGGGGATTTCGGGAATGACAGGATCGCTGCAAATATTATGAAAGCAGATAACACCGATTCGCCCAACGTGACCATCAGGCAATCACAGATAGAAGGAATATCTACGACATAACAAAAAAAGCAAAAGAACAATCCCTATCTAAGCCTTAAAAAATAATACCCGGTTGTGCAAAGAATTGCGACTACTAAGGCTATCGTTAAATAGTAGGGGAAAATATTACCGGCGTTTTCGTCTGCGGCAAATCCGAGTATGCTTACAAAACCTATCATGGATCCGAGAAACGAAAAAATTAAAATTAAAAATAGGCTTAGTAAATTTCGAAAGAGAGATTCTGAGAAAATAGAATTTATGACCCAGTGATTGAAAACTCCCGCGACAGCGCTTGCAATTAAGCCACAGAGACTGCCTACACCAAATAGAAATAAATAGATTAGAAAATCAGATGGGTTCATTTTTTACCTTTGCTAAATTTTAAAACAAAGTTCTTTTTCTTACATAGTCAACCAATTTATTATCTTTTGATTTTGCCCCGTGACTTGAGAATTCATTGACTTCTCGTTTAGGCTTATAAAACTAACAATTAGAGTTTTGTATTTACTTAAATACGTGTGAATTACTCAAGGAGTTTCTATGTTACCACCACTCGCAATATTTAACCTCGGTCCCTGGGAGATTGCTTTTATCCTATTACTCGCCTTATTACTTTTCGGGGGAAAAAAACTTCCCTCTCTCGCAAAAGACTTAGGAAGTGGAATTAAGGAGTTTAAAAAATCTCTTTCCAATGCAACTAGTGATGAGCCAGAACCACCGCCTGCAACACCAGCATTTAAAGAAGAAGAGCCAGTTGTAAAAAAGAAGGCAGGCAAAAAGTCCTAAGTAAATGGTAGCAAAATCAAAAATAGCTAAGAAGACTCGCCCCAAAACAAAAAAAGTAATTTCACCTTCCAGTGAAATTACTCCAATAAAATCAAATCTTCCACTTTCGACAGAGGGGCTAGATGAAGTTATCCCCGCAGGTGGAAGAGAAAAATATATGAGTCTCGGGGATCATCTCGAAGAGCTACGTCAGCGGTTAATTCACTGTATCCTTATTGTTACAATTTTTACAATTGGATTTATGTTTTTTGGTTCAGAGGTGCATACAATATTTGCCTCTCCTTATAAAAAAGTTCTCGGGGCAAATGCTACTTTTTACCAAATTAAGCTTATGGCTCCGATGCTTATTTATCTTAAGACTTCTTTTGTTCTTGCTATATTGTTTAGCGTCCCACTTCTTCTTTATATTCTTTGGGGTTTCATTGCGCCAGCAGTTGATGTAAGCCTGGAGCGTTACGGCAAATTCATGATAGCCTTTGCGACCCTACTTTTTTGGAGTGGTCTTGCACTTTGTTGGTTTACTGTCTTCGAAAATTTCTTGCGAGTTTTTCTTGTCATGTTTCAACCACCGGATATTGATACCAAGCTTCCGATAGATGAATACTACGATGTTTTTTTTAACATCCATTTAATCTTTGGTCTTAGCTTTGAACTTCCTGTTGTCTTAATTCTACTCGGACGACTGGGATTTGTTAGTTCTAATTTTCTTCTTGCAAAATGGCGGGAAACATTGGTTATCCTCTCTGTATTTTCTGCAATTCTGTCTCCCGGTCCCGATGTATTTTCCATGATGATGTTATTTGCTCCCCTTATAGTTTTGTTTTTTGCATCTATCCTTATCATGCGGATTACAGAAAAACAAGCTGAGAGAGAAGGCTGATATTACTGGATAGACTAGGTTTGATGACTTATCGCCAAACGCGAGAATAGGAATTTTATGGCTTTTATTTTTCACTTAAAATTTCCCTTCTTTTCTCTGTGACTCGGTGTCTCTGTGGCAAAGCATTTCGTGATTGCATTGACACTGAAGTAATTTAATAAAATCTGTAATTCGATGAACATTATTTCCCTGATTACATTTCGTTACATTCGCGGTTCGCGTGTATTTGGTCTTTTATCCCTCAAGTCTAGACTTTCTTTTATCGTCATGATGGTCGGAGTTTCACTCTTAATCGTTGTATTGTCGATTTTCAATGGGTTTCAACGTCAGGTGAAAGAATCTCTTTGGAGTGGTGGTCCTCATATCACAATTGAGAACACACAGGGCAGTGGCGAGATTCAGAAATATGAAAGAATGGTTGAATTGCTTTTGCAAAATCCAATTCTTAAAGAAAAAATTATTTCCATGCAGGGAAATATTACAAGTCACGGACTTTTACAGAATAACAACACGTTTGTGCCAGTGATGATCCGTGCCGTGCCGATCACGAGCGAAGATGAACTTGTCCAAAACCAAGTTCCAAATTTTCCAAAATTGGAATATTACAACCGAGAAGATATAAAAGATTTGAATACCAAAAATCTTGTCGTGATTGGGAAAGAAATGTCGCTTCTGTATAATTATAATTTAGGTCGAGGCATTACTCTCGCAGTGCCAAGCGGTAGTTTTAATGTTAGCCGCGGTGTGGAGCTAAATATTTCTTCGTTCACAGTGACCGGGCTTTTTAAAACAGGCTATTATAATTATGATTCTAAATTTATCTTCATGTCCCTTCCTACTGCTCAAAAGTTTTTTAAAATGAAAAACTCCGTAAATCAAATTACGGTTAAAGTCAAATCGTTAGATGATTTGCAATATTGTAAACAATTGATTTTACAAACCATTGGCTCTTCAGATTTTGATAGCACTATTACAGCGGGGTCTTATTTTTCTGTTAGAACTATTGCAGAAGAGCAAGCAAATTTTCTCGGTGCCCTTAGAATGGAAAAGACAATCATTTCTAACATTGTATTTTTATTCATAGTTCTCGCAGCACTTGGAATGGTAGCTACTGTATATTCCCTCGTTCGCTCCAAAAGAAAATCGATTGGAACTTTAAAAGCACTAGGACTTCCTTCTTCTTCTATCTTGCTTATATTCACTTTGAACTCAATGATTATTGGTTTATTCGCATCTATCATTGGGGGGATAATTGGTATTTACTATGCAAATAATCTAGAATCTATTATTGATGGATTAAGCGAAGTCATTAATACTTTTGGTCGGGGTTTAAGTAAGAGTGGTGAATGGAGAGATGTCAAACTTGTTCCTAAAGATATTTATTACTTTGATCATCTCCCTGTAGACATTGATATTTCCTTTATCTTCATGGTGACAACAGCAGCTACAATTCTTTCCGGGCTTGCAGGTTATTTTCCAGCTCGTTGGGCTGCAAACTTGGATCCAGTGGAAACGATTAAGAACGATTAGCCGCAATTAAAATTTCTCTAAACAAGTTGGTCATTTCCGCATAGGCGGGAATGACCAACTTGTTTAGTTTTTACATCGAAATCAAGTTAATTTATCACTAGAGGTAAGACAAGGTTTAACCATAGAAATATTTCTAACCTTATCTTTAAAACCACTGGACATTGAAGTAGTTTATAGTCTTTATTAAGTATACCTTTGGAAGTAAAAAAAAGTAGAACTTGATACACTTTGCTTTTTTTTTGCTGATAAAATTTAGCCATTAATGAATCATGTTTGGCTACGCGTAACAAGGCTTTTCCAAATGGTAAAACAAGGAGATTTTTTAAAATGAAGGGCGCTATTCACAAATTTCTTACTGAATACTTTAAGAGCCTCGGACTTTCTGAGGAAACGCTTTCGGGGAAAACGAAAATGAGATCTATTCGGATTCAGATTTCGCTAAAGGGAATTAATCTTTCCGATTATAATTCTGAAAGCATTGACGATGTATCTGATTTAAATAAATTAAAATCTATTCTAGAAAGTTTAAAACTTCCAACGGCGGCTTAAAAAATGAACCAATATATTTCATCACATCTTTTTCAAAATTCAAATGAAATTCCATCTGCTTTAGAAGGGAAGAATCCGGGACTCATACTTTGTTTCTATGGGGCTGATTTTGATTATACGCAGCTTTACGACACCTTAAAGAAAACCAAGGTTCCATTTATTGGATGTATGGATATCGCGAGACTTTCCAATTCAAAGTATCATTTTGAAACAAATTCTGTAGCAGTTATGATTATTTCAAAAGATATTCTTGAGAAGGTAGGAATCATCGCCTTTGATATGCGCAAAACAACTACTAACCACACGATGTATCAATCGAGTAAAGATGAATATACGAAAGCATTAACTGAACTCGGATTTGATTTATCTTCTCCCGATATGGAAAGAGAATTCTCGATTAATATTCTTTATGGTCTTCAATCGGCTAATGCTGCTTTGTCGGCGCAAAACGAAGTAAGTTTGTTTCTCCAGTCAGTGGGAGGAAGCTCTGGTGGAAAACTTGACTTCAAGAGTTCCAGTGTTATTTGTAGCAAAGGAATGGGATCCATTGGGGCTACGGCTATTATCCGTCTTAAGCCTGAGTATTCATTCCTCATTGATAGAACTTCCAGTTTTGAAAATTCCGAGGGACGATTAGTTGTTACCAAGCTTGCTAATCCAAGGTATATTCTTGAATTGAATCATAAACCGGCTGCTGTAGAGTATGCACGTATTATAGGTAAGAGCGTTTCTGAATTAACACCAGCGGTATATGCAATGTATACCCTTGGAGTTGAGCCGGGAGATGGAGAAAAACTCATCACTAGTATTATGAAGGATGATGGACAGAATGGTTTACTTACTTACAATGATTTACAGGAAGGAACGCATCTTAATATTTACAAAGCAAAAATGCAATATGAAGATCGGGCTATAAAACTTAAAGCCATAGATAAAGAGAAGCTACTTGGTTATATTTCTTTTGATTGTGTTTTGTGTTATCTGGCAAGAGATGCAAATAAAGAAATCGAAACGATTGCATCACTTTATGAAGAATCTCTTCCTGGAATTCCCAAAATTGGCTTCGGAACTTTTAGTGAGAACTTCTGTGGTGCAAATGTAAACCAGACAGAAACTTACTTAGTGATTTCTAAAAAATAAAGTAATAACAGATATTACTATAAGTGACTAAGCTCTGTTATCCCCGGTGAATTATTTCAAAGAATCACCGGGGATATAAATTAATGAATTCATTTTCTATTTTTATTTATCCGAAGATTTTATTTAAAGTTCATCTTCCTTCAAGTTTAGCTTAGAATAATTTATTTTTCCTTGCTACATTGAATATATGCCCGTCTTTTCTTTGTTCTTTTAGTAAAGTTGGGTTAGATAGAATTTCAAACACAACTTCTACTGGCATATTTTTCAAACTTACGAATTCTTCTTTGTATTGAGCTAAAGATATTTTATTGAATAAGATAAACGCCTGGTATTGACCTATTTGATGTTCCATTAAAAATTTTAATGTCTCCAGATCACCTACTGCCTCTGCCGTAATCACTGCCTCTCTATTATCCGCCAATTTTTTGCAATAGTCTATAAAGGCAAGGTTGTCTAGAAATTTGACCTTATCCTCAGTTGCTTTGAATTTAAAGCTAATTGGATCAAGCTTAAATTCTTGTATCATAATTCCCAAATCTAAAACGATTTGATGGCTAGAACTCTTAACTCCGAAATCATCAGCGGCAAAGCTATATCCATAATCCCAGAAGCATTGGCATACATCTTTCAATAGAAATTCATCTTCTTCGTAATGCTTTTCTATTAATTCGAAACGAACATTTTTAGGTAATAGATTTTTCGAGCGGATAAGACCATTAAACCGATTAACTTTTTCATGATTTGAAAATGTATCAATGAGTGACTGAGGAGATATATTAAATTTTAGAAGACCGGGTGCATTTTCGCTGGCAAGAATTAACTTTTCTAAAATTAATAGTTCAACTCGTTTAATGTCCTGGTCTAGCGGTATATCAGTAATTAAATCTTTGTAGCCTCTGTAAGCTCCACCACCGACAAATACTTCTCCCCCTTTTACTGTGAATGTTTGCTCTTTAGAGTTGTAACATACAGTCGGTTGAATCATTGCATCGTGAGAACTACCAGATATATAGCTATTTGCCTTATTAAAATAAGTCCAACCCCATCGAACTAAATTATCGTTTAGATTTTTTTCTGAGGTCTTAGATAAATCATCAAAAATTTCATTTATATTTGATATATGATTACATTGAGTTCTGGAAATTCCATAACTAAATTCACAAAAGTTTTTGCGTAAATTTTCCTGGTGTAGTTTTCCAAAATGGCTATCTAGATTTGGAAAAGCGTCATCCGCAAGATCTCCTCCGGACGCAATACCAAGTAAAAGACTTTGTTTATTTTCTACAAAATAAAATCCATAGTCTATAATTTTTATTTCTGGAAAATTGTGTATTTCTTGTTTTAAAAAATTTATAAAGTCAATTAGAGATAATCCTCTAATGTTTTCTATTCTAACCATAAAAATTGGACGACCTCTATGATTGTCAATAAACTTCTTTTTAAAGGATTCTAAGTCTTGTAAATCTTGAGAAGATTCTGATGATTCTTCTTCAAAGTTGGAATTCTTTTTCATATACTATTTTCCTCAGCATGTGCAGAATTGTTAAAAAAATTCCTTCTTCTGTCAAGTGGATTTCTGAATTAAAGATGTTTCACCATTTGGCATAATGTTCTTCTGACCATCCGAATAATTTGGGAATTTGAATCTTATCTTGATTCATCCCAAGTCGAATATACCCTTCGAAATACCCGAATACCTGATGAACTTTTGATCCAATTAAAACAAAATTAGTTTCTGCAATACGGTCATGAATAGGATGAAAGGTAAGATTTACTTGGTCAGTCTCCTCCGTTTTATGAGTCCAGGGCTTTTTATAATCTGAGGTATCATAGCCAAAAAGAATTTGTTCACTTATTTTATAAAGCTTTCCTTCATAAAAAATTCCATTTTCGGTATAACCAGAGTTATCCGTCCACTTAGCTCCGAAATTCAATCCTATTCTTTTTCCATTTACTTTCCCTGAGAGAGATGCCCAATTCCACGAGGAGGAATAACGCCATATACCCCTTCCAAAATCTAGCGTTGCATTTGTGTTTTCTTCTTTGAGTAGGTATTCTTTTTCCCCTATTTGAATTTTTCCGCTTGTTGGGATTGCATGTTGTTTAGATGTAAATTGAAAGTGTTTTTCATCCCAGGGGATTACAACGCTTAGACTTTCATGATTTAATGGTTGGATTACTTTTAATTCAGCTTTTAAATCCTTGTCACTCTGGAAAGACTTACAAAAAACACTGAAATGAATTTCGTATGCATCGGCTACTTTTAGGTATTCGATAGAAATTTTCATTCTAGAATTTTTAAAGAAGACTCGGTCGGAAACTTTCTCGCCCATTACACAACCTTTTCCAAATGGAATCAGTTCTGTTTTCTCAATAAACTCCAATGTCTTTAAATCAAATAGATAAATAAATCCAGTGCCTGCGTAATCCAAATCAGCTAATGTTACAGAAAATAAAATTTCGTCATTGGTAAAGCACCAGTAGTTCCATTTCTTTTTTCTAAATATATTTCCCTTTAGATTACATACATGTAGTGGAAAACGAGAGTAGCCGCAAGCTTCTTTGTTTAGCTTTCCGTTACTATTGCATAATGGTACTTCTGTTGAAATTTCTTTTTCTGTTAACATGATAATTCCTTTTGTGTAAATTTTATTTCCATGATTTCGCATCTGAGTATATTTTATCGAATAGCTTGTCGTAGATTCCATCTAGATAAATTTCGTTAGATGCCCCTTGTTTTGTTAGAGAATTTTCCATATATCCATAACCGCCATTCGGAATTTTACGCTCTAAAATATTGAATTCTAAAAATTCCTTATAAGGATAAGTAGAAATTTTTTCGGAGCTATGAAATACTTCTATGCGAATAGAAATATTGTATTCGACAGTTGCGAAAAATACCGGTATGCCCATCAAGAACATTGCCGCCGGCATTGGATGAATTGGATAATAAATATTGCCATTGTATTTTTCCAAAGTAAGTTTTAAACGATACTCCCGGCTCTGTTTATCACAAAAATCAATTTGCTGAAAAATTTTTTTATAATCAATGTATTTAAAAAAAGATTGATTTAGGCTATTATTATATTGCAAGTCTTCTTTTTCTGCGTCCGTTCTATTAAATTTGGGATAAGAATTGAATTTTCGGTTCGACAGATATATCGGGATTAGTGGATCTTTATTTTCAAGCGGCAAAAGGCAAACTTTTTTAAGTATTGGCGTTTTATACTCTACTGGCTCAAAGAATTTTGTTGAATATACATAGCCTTGCTCTAAGCTGCAATGAAAAAGGAAGAAATGAAAGATGATTATTAGAGGTGAGAATTTATTTTGTATCATGTTTGCTATTTTATTTATGAATTGCAATACTACGACTATTACTGATCTCCCAACCGCAGCGGGGAAACTCTGTATTTACCCCGAAAGGAAAAATGGAACTCTTTCTGCCTCGCAAACTTATTTTCACACTGTCTACATTAAATCAGGCGACATTCTAATACAGTTTGATGAACAGGAAAAAGATTGCTACTACTTTACGCGTCTTCCTGTTGGAAAAGTATTTCAATTTTATTCTGTAAGGAATGAAAATATTAGCGAATATCGTTTTAAATGGAAAAATGATGGCTCTTTAACAAGGGGAATTTATGGAAGATACAATCCTAAAGTTCCTGATAAGCTAGAAATTAAAAAAAGCCAATTGAACTTCTTCGGAAACTTTAAACTCATAGTTGATTATTCGGAAGATAATAAAGAAGCTATCCCTAATTGGAATGTTGCTGGCGGAAAAGGGGCGGGTGCTGCCACCATACTCGATGCTTCCTATGAAATTATTAAGGAAAGATAATCTGTATTGTTAAGTAAGAGATTTTTTCAAACAGCGGATAATGGCTATTGAATCTTTTGTTTGAGTGGGGGAGTAGGGAAAAGAAAAAGCTAACCCTCGCTCTACAAGGTTAAGGAGAAGAAGCAAGGGTTAGTAAAGATGTATGAGATGCTATTATTCTTCTAATTTAGCTAATTTTTGGTATTCTGCAGGAGAGTAGTTATTTGCTAAGTTTTCATAGCTAGCAGCTAATTTGTCTAATGCGTTAGCAAGATTCAAAAGTCTTTTGGTTCTTAAGTCTTGCGTAAGAGCTTTACCACCATAATTCACAGTAGCCATTTCTCTATAAGATTCAGCTAACTTTTTCTTTTCAGAAGCAACTGATGCTAAGTAGTTTGATACAGCAGATTTTTGCTCTTTTGTAACAGCACCTTCAATAAGTGCTTTTTCTAATAGGGAACTCTCTAAGTCAGAGCTAACCGAAAAAATTGGGCTTGTCATTAAGCTAAGTGCTGCAACTGTTAAGGTGATTGTTAAAGTTCTTTTCATTGTGATATCCTCTTGTCTATCGTTTCTTTCTTTCAGCATTTTGCTGATCTATTTATAGTATTGCATGAACCATGCCAAGTTCAAAAAACTTAATTTTAATCCAAATCTAGTTTGCTTACAGCCTGATTGATAAATCTATATTATGTCTAGAATGCATTGAAATGTAGTCTGTATATAGTTTTAAGAAGAATTTTGACGAAAAGAGGGTGTTATTTTAAACGAAACATAATAAATCGAGGTTCATTTTACTTTAGAATTATAATTAGTTTTAATCTAAAAAGATTAAATTTAATCGCTTAAAATTTGAGTTTCTGGATTATTTTTAATCTTATACTGTAAAGAACCTCGACTTATCCCTAAAAGCTTCGCTGCATTGTCTTGGGTCCTCCCTATTTTGAGAGCTTCTTGGATGAGCTTTGTTTCTACTTTTAATAGAGCTTTTTCTAAGTTTAGGTCAGAATAGTCAATAGCAGTTAATTCATCTATAGGGTTTACTTTTGGTTTTACGGTGCTCTTTTCTTCTTTAAGACGATCAAAACCACGAATCGCATTATCGGGTAAAAAGTCAGGAGTGATCTTATCGTTCGGACAAAGAATCGCAGCATACTGAATTGCATTTTCTAGTTCTCGCACATTTCCAGGCCAGGTATGCTGTGTTAATAGTTCGAGTGTTGCCATGTCGAAATGTTTATTTTTTCCGTATCGCTTATTAAATTCCAATAGAAAATGATGAACAAGTAGCGGAATGTCTCCCCTTCTTTCTCTAAGGGGTGGGAGGCGAAGAGGGATTACCCCCAGACGGAAATATAGATCTAATCGAAAATTTCCTTTCTCTACTTCCTGTGCAAGATCCTTGTGGGTAGCACTAATTACCCGCACACTAACTTTTATTTTTTTAAAATCACCGACTCTTTCAATTTCCCCCTCTTGCAAAACTCTGAGTAGTTTTACTTGCAGAGAAGGTGGCATTTCGGCAACCTCATCCAGGAATATGGTTCCGCCGTTAGCCGCTTCAAATCTTCCAATTACATTTCTATCAGCACCTGTAAAAGCTCCTTTGACATGACCGAATAATTCTGTTTCTAGCAAGTTTTCATTTAAAGCTCCGCAGTTTAAACTCACGAAGGGATTTAATTTACGTGTGGATAAATAGTGTAAGCTCTTTGCAACTAGTTCTTTTCCAGTTCCTGATTCCCCGTTAATCAAAATAGAAGCATCTGAAGGTGCAACTGTTCTGATTCTAGTTTTTAAAAATAAAATTTGTGCATCATAGCCGAGTATAGAATTTAAAAAGTCCTGCTCGTTTTTACTCCTTTCAATCGCCTCTCTGTAAAAAGTATTTTGCACAAGCACCTTACAAAGTTCATCTGCAATTTTTTCTGCCCACAATATCTGCTTTTTAGAAAAATGATCCAGGTAATGTGATTCTAAATTCAAAATTCCAATTGCTTCGTTGTCTGAGATCATCGGAACAGCAAGCTCGGATGCAACAGATTCAATTAGTTTTACATAACGCTTTTCTTTTGTTACATCTGGGGCATAGATAGTTTTTAAGCTTGCCGCTGATGCACCTGTAATTCCAACGGCAAATGGGAATTTTGCGGCAATTTTTTTTTCTTTATCTATGCCTTTTGCGCATGCAATTGTAAGGATTTTTTCTTGAGGGTCTGCAAGTGAAATACTTCCTGTGCTTGCTTCAAAAATATTTAGGATTTCTTCTAGAATATGATCTAGAATATCAAAAATATTTTTTCCGAGTCGAATTTCTATTTGCAGGCTATTAATTAAATCATAATATTTCTTATCTTCCGCCGGAATTTTCGTTTTTATCATACATATTCATCTCATATATCTCAATTTTTATATCTATGACTTACATGTTAAAACAAAAAGGGGAAACGTAAACGAAAAAATAATGGAAATTTACCACAGAGACGCAGAAGATAATTTAAGGGAGCGTTAAAATAAATCGGTATTTATTATCCTGACGAAAAAAACATACTCTCTGTGGCTTCGTGCCTCTGTGGCAAAGATTTAGACTGTAATTTTCTTTCTTTTCATGAACATGGTTAAACCGGTGTTAGCCTCGGTTTTGATTTGGTTTTGGATAAACGGCATAAACCCCATGAAATAACCGGTTGCCCCGAGTGCCATACCAGCCCATTTCCATAGACTAAAATGATCTCTATGATTTACAATCTTTCCCTCTTTGAATTGGAATTTTGCATGAATGCGATTCGTAACTGTCCGACCTGTTTTGCTAAATGGATAGACTGCAACCCAGTCTGCACTTCCCTCCGTATCGTTTGCTTTTACATTGCTGTAAGTTAATTTAAGTTCAGCCCCGCGTTCAATCAACATTTGCCACATTGCTCTTGCTGCATTTCCTTTGAGTCCTTTGAAAACAGGATCGTTGAACTCTACTGTATCAGAGTAGCACTCACCCATCGTTTTAAAATCTTTTTTTTGAAAGGCACTGTAAAATTTATCTATTAGTTCTTCGTTTGGATGCATTGGTTTTCCTATTTTATTTATTTGGAGATATAATTCCTTTTTCAAATTTCAGATACAATTCAATAATTTGTCAAATGATTATTTAGAATTGCTGAATTTTCTGTAATAGCCGCCGCCTACATTTTGGAAGAGTCCTTCGTTTTCTAGTTGGCTTAGGGAAGAAAAAAGAGAAGAAATTTCTTTGTAGTTTTTGGGAATGATTTCGGAAATATGAAAGAATGAATCAGGTGCTGTTTTTAAATCTGAAATAGCCAGCCGGTGTGCCCCATCGTCTAGAAGTTTGCGTCCGCCTTCGTTGTATAAAAGTTCCGGGTCATCAAATACCATAACCTCTCTGCCCTGTTCGAGTGCATGAGCAACGGAAGACATCGCCCCACTTTTTAGTGGCGCTTCCATTAGAATGAGGAGTTTTGCGATTCCAGAAATAATTCTATTTCGCTTAGGGAAAGACCATTTGCCAATAGCCTCACCGATTCGCATTTCGGTAATTAGTAAGCCATTTGATGAGTTTTTAAGTTTAGTGTATAGGTCTTTATTTTGATAAGGATATTCTTTTTCCATCCCAGTTCCCATAACGCCTATCGTTGGAATATTTGCTTCGAGTGAGGCAAGCATGACAGTTCTATCAATTCCTGTCGCTACACCAGAAACAATTCCAAGGTTTCTTGACTTGGTAAGCATTTCCGGTAACAAGCTTGTTGCCAAGGTAGAAATTTGTGATGGTTTTCTTGTGCCTACTACAGAGACGAGATCGTATTGTAGCAAATCAAGATTACCCTTACAAAAAAGTATAATAGGAGGTTTATCAATTTGCTTGAGCAGGGCAGGATAACTTGGATGATAAAAGTCTATTACTTGCACTCCTCTTTTTTCCGTTTCAAGCTTTAATTTTTGTGCAGCAATTTGTATCTTAGAAATTTCCTCTGATCTTAAAATCGGAGAAATCTTTTTTTCTAAGTCTAGAAGACTTGTTACTTCATTCAGTAACTTATATCTATGTGCCACCGAAGAAAAGTTCGAAAAAGAGAAATAATAAGGAATCAAATCCTCCATTGCTTATTTTGCAGCGCCTAATTTCTTTAGATTGCGCACAACGTTTATATAGGAAGTATTTTTTTCTAGATTTTCTTTTATTGCACCGGCTTTTTTCATTGCTTCTAGTTTTGATTTAATAGTGAGATATTCTTCCGTAGCCTGCTCGGGTGAGCCTCCTCTATATAGAAAATTCGCGCGGGCAAATCTTGCTGGTATATTGTTGGGCTCTTTTTGAATAATAGCATTCATAATTTTCATTGCTTTTTCTGCATCGTTGTAACCGGAAGGGTCAACACCGTCAATGAGTCCATCTGTAATAGATGAATCAAAGTAAATCAGCGCAAGCTCATACGGATAACGGAGATCAGCCGGATCTTTACGAATGAGTCCTTTGAAAATAGTAACTGCAATGTCTCGCCTCTCTTTGTCCCAGCCTCTATCGCGTGACGCATTTGCATAAGCAAGACCTGCTTCGAAGAGCAAATCGTCAGTTAACTCTCGATATAGAAGTGCCTTCTCGAAAAAAGGAATTGCACCTTCAAAGAAATGCACTTCGGATCCAACAACATCTACTTTGTTGTCCATGTTTTGTTGAATCGCCTGCGCATAATAGCGACTACTCAGTTCATAATTTCCGACTCTCATGTAACCCTGCGCAATTTTCCAAGAGAGCGCACCGGCTTCCTTGGTCTTTCTTACCATCTTTCGAATTTTTTCATCTAGCTCTTTTATCTCTGCTTCTTCGAGAGCAAGTTTTTGTTTCCATTTCTCTAATTCTGCTTCGGATGGTGTTTTCGGGGTTACATTTTTTTTAAAATTTTCCTGCCCCATCTCTTGTAATTTCTCACAAGAAGAAAAAGTAAATAGTAACAACAATAATAAATATTTCATAAAGGACTCCTGTTTTTTTACCAAGGATGAACACGGATGTGTTTTTTATAATTCCTTTTTCAGTCGTCTTGAGTGCTTTATACGCAAGCGAATCGTTTTTTTGATCTGTGTTCATCCGTGTTCATCTGTGGTAATCTTAAATAATTTCCGTTATCGTAAAATCTGACAATTCAAATATTTTATTTCCAATTACGCAGTTGCTACGAAAACGGTAGGTAGGGTGTAATTTTTGATAAAAAAAACTTCTCTTGGGG
>JANMOF010000192.1:0-8281 GCA_031368925.1 Leptospiraceae bacterium | reverse complement strand
TTTAAACATGGAGATACAGGTCATCATCTCTATTTTATCAGCAAGGGACAAGTTGAAATTCTAGCAGAAGATGGAGTCACGAGTTACGGAGTATTATCCGAAGGAAATTTCTTCGGCGAGATTGCTCTACTCATGGACACTCCCCGGACAGCTAGTATACGAGCACTGGATTATTGTGATCTCTATTACCTCGATAAAGATACTTTTACTTCGATTATTCTACATTATCCTGACTTTGCGGCTTACATCGATAAGCTCATCAAAGAAAGAGAGCATAAGAATAAATTAAGGTAAAATAGTAAACCGAATGATCTGTAAGCATCCATCACCAGTTGAAAACTTAGGATCTTTGTAAATTTTTCTATCCAGTAAATTCTTCGCGGGGTAAGGAGGAGCTAATATAAAAGGTTTGCCCTTAGTCGCTACTTCGTAGGTAATGGATAACTTTGGATCATCTAGCTTTGTCAATTTCACAGATGGGTGAAATTTCTTAAACCAGGTTTCGGGAAGATATTCTTTTTCGCAAATATCAGCTATGAGGTAAACTTCATTATACCCCTCTTCCCTCGGATTGTGTTTAAAATTCTTAGGGTCAATTAAAATCTTCTTCTTATTAGCAAATGCAATCTTAGTCAACACTAACTCTGTATCTGCTTTGTTTACGTGAAGGGGGTTTATAAAATTAAAGAAAATCGCATTTTCAGAAAGATTTTTAAAAAGCCTTTCTACTTCTCTAGGGGTAAAGAAATCATCCTTATTCTTCCCAGTGTAACAGACATTTTCCCCTGAAAACTTAGAAGAAAATTTGGACGTAAATGGAAATAATATTAAGCTTGAAAGTGAAATTATGGCAATGTAAAATACAGCTTGGTATTTAATTCTAAAACTTCCTAAGAAAAGAAATACTCCAACGGCAATAGCGGGTAACAAGTGGTAGATGTGACGTGCCTGGTGATTTGGAGTAAAAAAAGTTAAAACAAAAATAGTAACAAGGGAAAACAAAGAAAAGAAAAAGTAATTCTCAATTTTATTTTCTTTGTAATACGTATAATACCCGTAAGCCACGGAAATAAGCATTACCACAAGTAGCAATATTCCAATCCACTCCGGAAAAAAAGAATGATTTGTAATCGCCTTTAAAAACACTATATAGTAATCCAGATTTTTTTCAACAACCTCTCCTACCATATGTCCTTCTGATTGAACATGCGCGAGAGTGCTACTAGAGCTAGAAAACCTATCAGGATGAATTAAAACAAAAACGATAACAGGAAGAAATACCCAGCGCAATAGATTCGTTAACCGGTCAAATTTTAAATTAGATAACTCGCTTGCCTGGTTAAACAAATAAAGATAAAAATCAATAGATCCTAACATCACAATGATGTATTTGATATAGGTTTTAGATTTGCCCTTTAAAATTGATTCGGGAAATAGAAGGTAAGCGAACACTAAGAGGATTATTGCAATTATCCGATATTGCTTTTTTACTTCATTTGTAATATAAGCAATATACCTAGTAAAAAAAAGAACCACTTCCTCTAAATACAATGTTGTATGAACAATTAAGATTGTTAATAAAAGTAAATATCCATAAGGATACTTTGTACTAAATAACGCAAATACGCTAAGAGATAATTTTATGAGTAACAATTTATCTGGCTTTGCACTTGGCATGCCGTAAAATAATACAAGGTAGTAAACGCTTGCGAGAAAAAACAAAGCCCCCTGAACCTCAAGCATAGCCGAGAAAGTATAAATCAAAATAGGCGGCGACAAAAAAAACATAGTCCAAATTGGAAGAAACAACAACCCAGTTGACCAATGCTTGTCAGTTAGATAATATAAAACGTGTAATACGAGACCAATTAAAGTAGCAAATGTAATAACAGTAATCAAAATGTCCGCGTAAGTAGACACGCCGACAGCGAGAAACACTACAATCTGCACTAAATTTCGTAGAATTGGCCACGTCGGTGAGTCAATTATTTGAAAAAGAAACGAAAAAATTTCAAAACTCCGTATATGCTCCACCATTTTAAGCGTTTTAATAAAACGTAAATCTGCATCCCAACTCAGAAAATCCTGATTAGGGCAAATGCTTCTAAATTCTTGTATTAAAAAAGAAATGCTGAGGAAGATAAAAGGGATTTGTATAAAAACTAAGGAAATTAGATTTTTTCTTGCCATAATACATTTTCTTACTCGAGGCATTTCTTGAAAATCCAATTAAAATTTTGATTATAACTATTTTTAATTGAAAAAGTTTTTTCAATAATTTAGGATGTACCATACGCATGTTAGAAATACAAAAAACAGATTCATCATCACTAGGATTATACGTAATACCAGAGGTCACAGCTAGAAGACTTAATAAAATTATACGCATTTTTCTAGACCATAGTCAAAACCAGTCCAGCGAATCTGTGCTTCAAAACTTAGTAGACCCAATGACACTATCTAGAATTTTGAAAGATAGTAATTTCTGGATTTCTTGTTTACTTGAACGAAAAATTCTAACTAAAATAGAAGAGAGCCTTCCTCTCGCTGACATATTCTTTAATATGGGAAAAGATTTTTTCCTAGCAGATAGTTTCGAAATACTTCCATCAGATGATGTGCAAATTGAATTTGAAGAATTAATTTCTAGACTTCCTCTTCTTATAGATCATTACATTCGTTATATAGATATTAAAACTATTAGTTATTCTAAGAATACACTCAAAATAGAATTTCACTTTCATAAAAAAATCAAAGAGAATTATTATGATTTAATTTTCTTGACCGGTATACTGCAAGGAGCAGCAATTCTTTTCCAAGTTTCTGAATGCAAGACAAATCTTCTTGAAACAAGCTTAAGTGAAATTGATCCACGTTTCTTTGTTCAAAATGAAAAAACTAAATTTAATTCAAAAAAGACAATTGTAGAAATTTCTTGGGACGAATGCAAAATCAAAGTAGGTAAAACAAATATCAATAAAATTTCTCCCGCATTTGAATCCAAGACTTTCGTAATCTCTTCTTTGAACGAAGCGGATAAGGGACAGTATTCTTACATTGACTTAAATGATATTTTCAGTAAATCAAAAGAATTATATATTGAAAATAGAGATCTAGAAGCAGCAGTTGAAGTTTTAAAGAGTCTTCGAAATGAACTCATGATAAAACAAAAGTCAATCACCAAAGACTTAAAAATTGCGCGTAACATACAACGCGGTATTATCCCCCAGAGAATTCCTGATTGGAGAGGATTGCAGTTTGCCGTTAGCTTCATGCCAATGCAAGAAGTAAGTGGGGATTATTACGATTATTTCAACTTCGGCTCTAATCGTCTTGGAGTATTAGTAAGTGATGTATCTGGACATGGAGTTCCCGCTGCTTTCATTACTGCAATTTCCAAATTGCTTTTTACAAACTACAAACTAGACAGTCCTTCGGAAATTTTGGGAAATGCAAATAGTGAATTGCTCGATCTAGTAAAACAGCAGGGTTATCTAACTTGCTTTTATGGAATTTTTGATTCTGATTATGAAATGACTTATTCAATAGCAGGTCACCCAAGACCAATTCTTATGAAAAGTAAAACCAAAGAAATTATCATACTCGATGGAGAAGGAACATTTCTGGGAATGTTCGATGATGCAAGAGAGCATTTTAGAGATTATAAAATCAAGCTAGAACCAGGAGATAAATTATTTGTATTCACAGATGGTTTAATCGAAGGACAAAACGATGTAGGCGAGCAGTTTCAGCAGGAAAACTTAATTAAATATATATTAGAAACAGCAGATATGGATGTAAAATCCTCGATTGACTTTATTATGAAAAGTTTCAATCACTATTGTCGCGGAACAGACCAAGGAGATGATATTACCCTACTCGGAATCGGTCTTAGTCTAAACATGGAAGCATTCGACAAGCACCAACTCGAAGCAGAGCGAAATTTTAATAACGAAAACTATGAATTAGCCGCAGAGCATCTAATGAAGGCTAATAGCATTTTACCCAATGACTTGAGTATACTTTTACTATTAGGAAAATGCTACGCGAAGATTCGTAATTACTTAGAGGCAATTAAATACCTAGAAGAATACAATAGCCTAAAGACTTATAACGCAGACTCTCATTTGATTTTAGGATATTGTTTTTATAAATTGGAAAACTATGGACGGGCTGAGTTAGAGCTCCAAAAATCAATTTCTCTTAGAAGTGGAAATCTCCCGGCACTTTATAACTTAGCAAAGACTTTTACAAAAGAAAATTATCCAGACAAGGCATCCGATGTAATACAAAAAATCCTAAACCTGGATCCGACGTATATTCCTGCCCTCAAACTAAAAAAATTCTTAGCCAAGAAAATGTCCTAAAGCCCCAAAGGGGCGAAATACCTCTCCTGCATAGCCTGCAAGGGCTATGCATTTTATATCTATACATTCAGATTATGCGATAGAATGTAAAAATTCTTTAATGTCAGTTAAAACTATTTCCCTGTCTTTAGGAAGTTCATTCATTAATTCATGATAAAGCCCAGGGTATGTCTTAATATTTTTTTTCTCATGCGTAAGATAACGAAATAAATCGCGGCTTCCATTTACATCTGCAATTCCGTCTTCTTCCCCATGAATAATGAGTATAGGAACGTGAATATGACTTGCTTTCTCGTATAATACTTTAGAAAGATTAAATAGATTGGATGCCATCTGAAAAGAAATCTTTCCATGAGTTAATTTATCATTCTTGTAAGCATCAATGACTGACTTATCATGAGAAAGATAATTCAAATCTAAGTTAGCGTCTATCGTTGTATCAGGAATGATGGAAGCCAAAAATTCACCAATAAATTTCTTTACTTCTTTTTCAAAATCCATTTTAATTTTAAGACCAGGAGAACTGAGAATCAGTCCGTCGAGGTTGTCTTGATTAAATCCTTCTACTGCATATTGGAGAGCGATGACTCCACCAAGAGAATGTCCGAGGAGGGTAACTTTGTTTAGCTTCTGCTCTTCGCGAGCAATGTAAATTAATTCTGTAAGATCATTAATATAATATTGAAATTGGTCAACGTGTCCACGCTTTCCATCGGATCTACCATGTCCACGGGCATCTAGAGCATAAATATTAAAATCATCGTCTTTCAATTTTTCAATAATATTTCCATACCTGTCACTATGCTCACCAAACCCGTGTTGCAGAATTAAAACTCTTTTAGCTTTTGGCTTTGTCCATGATTGGTAAAAAATATTAGATTTGTCTGTCCCTGATTGAAAAGTGCTCTGTTTGTTTGTAAATGCCATATTCCCTCTTGGTTCATTGTTCGCGTTAGACTATAAAGTAATGATTCTATCGTCCTATAACTGTTGTAAAAACGCATAAGGTTAACGTCAAGGATTTATATGGAGAAACTTTTCTTCCTAAATTTCACAAAATAACCCTAACGCTCACCTAATTTAAAATAATCATTATAAAGCAAAATCTCATTCTTAAAGATAATAAATTTGACATTAGGAATAACCGATAATAGAATTGAATTTATTCTTTATGACGAAATACTTTTTATACAGCCTAGCCTTTACGTTCATTTTATTTCACACGTCCTGCACATCCTTCTTTCAAAAATCTTGGAAGCCAACAGACAAAGACTTACTCAAATATATAAAAGTAAATCTAGGGAAATTTGATACTGCACTAGAAATTAAATCAAAAGCTAAAATCCATTTACAGCTAACAGGGAGTAATCTCGATATAGATTATAATTATTTATTCCAACCAACTGAGACAAAAGAAAAACTAAAATTTAGTTTTGATACCAATCAATTTATATTAAAAGATTTACCTTATCGCGGTGAATTAGAAGTAGTCCCTGAAGAGGGAACTGGAAAATTTGTATTCGTAAACAAAGTCCCGATGGAAGACTACCTCATGGGAGTTGTTCCTGCGGAGATGCCTTCGAGCTGGCATATGGAAGCTCTTAAGTCACAAGCAGTAGCCGCGAGAACTTACGCAGTTGATTCCATATTATCCGCTCCCAATAGCACATACCATGTAGAATCCACAACCCAATCGCAAGTCTATGGAGGAATCAAACGGGAGACCGTCAGGTCAAATCAGGCTGTTCGAGATACTACGGGAGAAATTTTAATCTATCAGAATAGACCTGCGAGAACTTTTTATCATAGCAATAGTGGCGGCAAAACAGAATCACCTGAACATGTCTGGGGCTACACAGGATTAAACTACCTAGTTGCAGTGGAATCTCCTCACTGTAAAGATGCGAGTAACTTTGAGTGGAAAATATCTCTTAGCCGTAGTCAGATGCAGGATAAATTAAAATCCCTGGAACTAGAAGAAATTAAGGCAATTAAAATTTCTGAATTTTCCCCTTCGGGTAGAGCAAAGACTTTAGAAATCGAAGGAAAGGAAAAAACTGTTTCTATGAATGCTGTTGAATTCAGAAGAGCAATCGGGCAAACCGTTATGCGATCTCTCTTATTTGAAATTCAGCTAGAGGAAGACACATTTCGAATCAAGGGACAGGGCTTTGGTCATGGGGTAGGCATGAGTCAATGGGGTAGCAAGGGAATGGCAGACAAAAACTACGACTATCGGGATATACTTTCTCACTATTACAAAGGAACGGAGTTAGTCAACGTTGACTAAAATCGTTTTTCTTTAGTATTACGAAAATTGCTTGTCTTAATTTTTTCGATTCTCCTAGTATAACTAAAATTACTATTAAAGGCACACAATGCAAGAATTCGGAAATTACAAAATAGAAGAAAAAATCCAAGAAACAAAGTATACAGAAATCTATAGAGCGGTAAAGTCCGAAAACAAAACTCCTGTAATTCTAAAAATTTTAAAGAATGAATTCCCTTCTCCCGAACTGATTGCAAGGCTACGAAAGGAATATCAAATTCTTTCTCAAGTAGATTCGCCTCATGTAATAAAAGCATATTCTTTAGAGCAAAGCGGAAATCATTATGCACTCATAGTAGAGGATATTGGTGGTATATCCCTAAAAGATTATTTTAAAGGCAAATTAGAATTAGCCGAATTCTTTAAAATCGCAATCCTCATGGTAAAGGCTATTGAAGATATTCACAAACAAAATATCATTCACAAAGATATAAATCCTTCGAACTTTATTTTCAATGCAATTACTAATACATCAAAACTAATTGACTTTGGTATATCAACAACTTTTACGCGGGAAAATAATGTATTAGAAAATCCTAATGTTCTTGAGGGAACACTGAATTATATTTCGCCCGAGCAAACAGGAAGAATGAATCGCTCTATAGATTATCGAACGGATTTTTATTCACTCGGTATAACCTTCTATGAATTTTTGACCGGTAAATTACCATTTGACTTTACTGACCCAATGGAGTTAGTCCATTCTCATATCGCAAGACAACCAACTCCACCTTCTGAATTTGATTCCTCTATTCCCATTCCCGTCTCCGATCTTGTAATGAAATTGATTTCTAAAACTGCTGAAGAGCGTTACTTAAGTAGTTTCGGCTTACGTTATGATCTCGAAGTATTGAGCTTAGGCATTTTAAACTATCAAGATAATTTTCCCTCTCTTGCCACGAAGGATGTATCTGATAAATTTCAAATTCCACAAAAACTATATGGTAGACAAAGAGAGATCGAAACGTTACTCTCTGCATTTGAACGGGTCAGTGAGCCAGGATACGGAGGCGGAAAGGAATTTTTATTAGTTTCAGGATATTCAGGCATTGGTAAATCTTCATTAGTCTCAGAAATTTATAAACCAATTACAGAGAAAAGAGGCTTTTTTATTACCGGAAAATTTGATCAATTCCAGAGGAATATTCCCTACAGCGCAATCGTAAATGCATTCAGGGGATTAATACGCCAACTCTTAACAGAAAGGGAAGAAATTTTACAAATCTGGAAAGAAAAACTACTGACCTCCTTTAACTCCAAGGGACAAGTAGTTGCCGATGTAATTCCAGAAATTGAGTTAATAGTAGGCAAACAACCATTAGTCCCTGAACTACCTTCTGCCGAATCAAGAAACCGATTTAACATGGTCTTTCAAGATTTCATTCGTATATTCTCTTCCGAAGATCATCCCTTAGTTATTTTCTTAGATGATTTACAATGGGCTGACTCTGCCACATTAAAATTAATAGAAATAATTCTAACAGACGCTGACACAAAGTATTTATTTCTAATTGGAGCTTATCGGGATAACGAGGTTAATTCGACTCACCCGTTTAGCATGATGCTAGAAGGATTAAAGAAAAAT
>JANMOF010000603.1:0-4855 GCA_031368925.1 Leptospiraceae bacterium | reverse complement strand
ATTCTTCTGTCTTTGCAAATTCATCAATTACTTTTGAATTCTCTTGTTGAATTCTGTCTGCCGCAGAAAGAGCTGATGTAAGTAGAAATGCAATAAGAATTGTAGATAAAAATGGTTTCATGATTAGTTCACCTGTATTGGATTTTAATACCATTATCGGAATCTATTTTTAAAAAGAAATACATATTTGTAGCATTTCTTAAAAAGAAGGTTTGTAAATAGAAATCCTTGCACTCAGGTGCTTGCACGTTTTTTGAAAATGAATATAGTAAGGGGTAAAGTAGGAGATTGTATGAAAAAAGAATTTTCAATGAAATTATTCTGGATTGCGCTTTTGGGTTTGTTCTTGTTTATTCCGCTTGCGCTGATTCAAAATTTAGCTGAGGAGAGAAAACAAAGACGTGAGAGTGTGAGTGCCCAGTTGGGTAGAGTTTGGGGAGGCGGACAATTAATCGCTCTCCCTTTTATTTCAAAAGAGCAAACGGCGGTTATCGACGCGATGACTTTTAGCTCTGAGGTAGAAATTAAAGGGAAACAAATTGTCGAGATTCGGAAAAAAGGAACTTATAAGATTCCTTTTTATAATATGGAGTTAAATATTACAGGAAAAATAATACTGCCTTCGAAAAAATCGGAGAGCTATTACTTGGTTCTACCTGTTGCTTCTATTGCAAAAATTTCTATTGAATCTGCGAGTTATAATGATAAGCCGCTCAAGCAAATTAAAAACGATAGTAGGTTTATTTCATTTCTAATCATGCCTACATTACAGGAGAAAGAAATTTCTTACAGGATTCAAATGAAAATAACCGGAATGGAAAGATTTCTTCTACTTCCACTTGCAGAAAAAGTTAAACTAGAACTGGAATCAAATTGGGCAGATCCTTCTTTTACTGGAATTGCCCTTCCGGACGAACGCTCAGTTGCGGCTAATGGCTATAAAGCGGTTTGGAATTTTAAAAACCAGGAGAACTTATACCAGAAAACACATTTGTTTAACATGATGGAAGAGAGTGCAGAGTTTGTAAACTTACAAGACGAGATATTTGGTGTTAGCCTTATTCTTGCAGTAGATGGTTATCATTTGATTAATCGAGTTGTGAAGTATGGATTTTTATTTATCGGGTTAACCTTTGCAGGATTCTTTGTATTTGAAGCAATTTATTCTTTGCGGGTGCATTTGATTCAATATGTATTTGTTGGGTTTGCCTTGCTTTTATTTTATTTACTTTTGCTTTCTTTTTCGGAGTACATTGGTTTTGCGTTTGCCTATTTAGTTGCAGCGATTGCCGTTCTTGCGCAAATTTATGGTTATGCGGTAGTAGTTTTAAGAAGTAAAAATCGAGCTCTCGTTTTAGGAACTGGAATTTCTGCACTGTATGGGTTCCTGTATATCCTAATTAACTTAGAGGAATACTCACTTGTAACCGGAAGTATTGCTTTATTCTTACTCCTGAGTGCAATTATGTATTTTACTAGAAATGTAGATTGGTATTCGCTTTTCGGAAACTCAGAAAAGTAAAATGTTCAAAAGATTACCACGGATGAACACAGATAAATGCAAATGGGTTTAATGATCCTTAATTTTTTATCCGTGTCCATCTGTGTTCATCCGTGGTAATCTTTGGTAGGCGAATTATAAGTCCGAAATATCTAGAGCGGCAATTGTGCATAATCCTTCTTCATCCAAGTCTGTAACGGTGACGAGACGGTTTGCCTGGTTGCCGTAAATTTTTTCGAATAGGTTACGGGCAAATCGACCATTGCCAAACTTTTTATCTCGCTTGTCATAATGGGATTGTAGAATTTCTTTTATCTTTGTAGCGGCTTCTTCTGTTAGCTTCAGTTTTGATTTAGTAGTGATGGAAGAAAAAATAGAGAATAATTCTTCGGGGCTATAGTCAGCGAATACTATATATTTGTTAAATCTAGATTGTAGACCCGGATTTTTATTGATAAATTCCTGCATATTATCTGTATAACCCGCAACGATTACAATGAAATTACCGCGATTATCCTCCATGAATTTCAGAAGTGTATTAATCGCTTCTCGCCCGAAGTCATTCTCTCCCCCCTCAGCTAAAGCGTATGCTTCATCTATAAATAAAACTCCCCCCAAAGATTTTTTGCAAAGCTCGATTGTCTTTGCTGCGGTTTGCCCTACATAGCCAGCGACTAATCCCGATCTGTCGGTCTCAATCAAATGACCTTTTTCTAAAACGCCTAACGCTTTAAAAATTTTTGCAATGAGCCTACCGATTGTAGTCTTTCCTGTCCCGGGGTTACCGGTAAACACCATGTGAAGGCTTCTAGTTGGAACGGGAAGATTTTTTTCTTTGCGAAGCTTTTCTACTTTTAATACATTGACTAAATTATTAACTTCGCCCTTAACCGCAGAAAGACCGATGAGTTCATTTAGTTCTCTCATGAGTTGGTCTAGGTCATAGACTTCTTCTTTTCCTGCTTCTTGCACGTTACCCTGCGGTTTATCTTCCTTAGCCTCTTTTGAAGCATTGTCTTTACTGCCGGAATCTTTCTTTATTGTGGTCGCTACACTTCCGAAGAAGTCGTTGAAAACTGAATTTAGATTAAGATAATCTTTCTTGGTTCCAGGTAAATCGGAATATAAATCTTCATTCGATTCGTGTAAGATTGACTGGTAACGGGTGAGTAGCCGCTTCTCGATTTCGGTTACAATTCCATCTTGCTTTACTATCAAATTTAGAATTTGAAATAGAAAGTTTGCGACTATATACATATTGTTCGTAAGAAAGACAGAATCGTAAAATTTCACAACGCGGAGAAGCATTGGTGGATCAAGTTCTTCAATGACTAAATTCTTTTTTCCCTGCGGTTGGTTTTTGATATAGAGTTCAATTTCTGAAAGTAGTTTTGCTTTGTCATAGCGAGTAGCGGAATCAATCTCTTTTAGAATTTCTGCGAATGTAGGAAGAGTTTTCTCTGATTCGCTTGGATCATTCGCATACAAGAAACTTGCAATACGAATCATCTCGGAGGCTAACAAGTGTTGTGCGTAAATGACTCGCTTTTCATAATCGGTGATGTCTTTAAAGTTTAACCGGTAGTATTCGGCTAGTGGCTCGACTAATTTTAAAATTTCTTGTGTTTGAGTTTTGATTAAAAGTGTATCCAATGAAATTACATTCCTTCCATCTTCAAGGTCTTATCCATGACGGTAATCTCTGCATCTAAATCCATAATATCATTTTGAATGAGTTTATCATGGTGTTTTTGAAATGCGTCTATAATTGAAACAAGAAGTTCATCTACTCTCTTCAAAGATTCTTTTAGCTCTGGTGAAATTACTTTTTGCGAAGATAGATCAATGTACTTGCGGATAATCTTGATTGTAGTATCAAGATAATAAGAAAGAAACTGCCTGGATATTTTAATATCTTCCGGGTCGTTCTTAAAGTTCTCAAAGATTTTTACAACCTGTTCTCTGATTTCTAATACTTTTGCTTTTACAGATGGGTCTTGGATTTTTGCTGAGAGTTTGTCTATTTCGGCTATTCTATCTTTGCCGATAGCCATCGTCTCTTTGAGCATACTCGCTGTTATCTTGTCTAGGTTTTCGAGCGCGCGAAGCTCAGCCATTTGCTCTTCGAAGTCTGTTCTATCTTTTTCTAAATTGGGTTGGCTAAAAAAGCTTAAAGGATACTTGATTAAAGTTTTATAGGATGCTTTAATTGAACCAGTAATGATTGAACCAAAGTGATAAATCCCCATCGTGGTGTAAGAGAGAATTTGCATGATTGTGCTGCCTGTCGGTATACTGCCGTCTACGACTTTGTCTCCACCCCATAGATAGCTAACCCCGGCTCCCAGGGCAGCCATAAATCCCTGCATAAAAACAGCTTCTTTTGCGTGTGATGTGACAAACTTAGATTTGCCCCCTTTGGTAAACAAAATATACAAAGGAACAAGCATGGCACTGAGCATAGCAATTGGAAATGCGAACGCAACGCTTTTAGAGAGTAGGATAAGTAGAAGAGGGTAGGCTAGAAGCATAGACAAATGTGAGCGTCTACCCCATTTTACTTCTTCTTCGGTAATATTTTTATTTTCTTCTTGCATGGCTTACAGTGATTTTGTGTTCATGAGTTTTGTTTTGATTTCTTCTTCCATCTTGGTAAGTTCTACTTCTACCGCCTGACGTTTCTGTTTGCCTTCGGTTTGAATCTTGAGTGTTTCGTCGAGCGTAAAGATTAAATCTGTATTGATTTTTTTCAGAGTTTCGATTTCTAGAATTCCTTTCTCTGCTTCTTTGGCAACTTCGATTGTTCCCATCTTTAGCATTTCAGAATTTTTAGAAAGTAGTTCATTCGTGACTGAGGTGACTTCTTTTTGTACGCCTAGAGCTTTTTTTTGGCGCATCAGACCAATTGCAATGACGAGTTGATTCTTCCAAAGTGGAATTGTGTTGATGATAGAGCTTTGAATTTTTTCGACTAAGACTTGATTGCTGTTTTGGATCAAACGAATCTGAGGTCCTGTTTGAAGAGAAAGCATTTTTGTGAGTTTCAAATCATGCAACTTTTTCTCGAAGCGATTTAACAACTGGATATAATCTTGGTATTTCTGAGCGTCTACTGGGTCGTTGCCTTTCTCTGCTTTTTCTTTATACTTCGGTAATTCTTTTTCGCGAAGTTCGGCTAATTTCATTTCGCCGGCAAGTATATACTGATTTAACTCTTTGAAGTAATCTAAATTCTTTGCATAGAGTGTATCAAAAAGTGTAATATCTTTTAGAAGCATCATTCTAGATTTATGAAGTTCATCTACAATCTTTTCGATTTGAACACTGAGTGTATCGTATTGCGCAATGAATTTT
>JANMOF010000601.1:0-21709 GCA_031368925.1 Leptospiraceae bacterium | reverse complement strand
GAATGAATGATATTATTTACAAACAAAACTCTACAAAAGAATTAATGGAAAAAATTGAAGAGTGGGTAATATTAATTAACCGTCTCTAATTGAATAGGCTTTGTTTTAAAAAAATAGGAATCGTAACTATGTCTTTTAAATTATGTATTTTTATCTCAATCTTTATAAATGGATCCGTTTTAAGTCAATCAATAGCAAATAATTCCAGTGTTGCTGTGAAAACCCGCCCTTCCTGTATGATAAATCATTCAATTAGGACTGGTAAATATGTGGATTCTGTGTCCCAAAGTATACCTACACTTGAAAAAAAAATTTCAAACAGCATTTCGATTTTAGAATATCTACAAAATCAAGCCACTTTGTTAAATTCAAATAGAAAAAGTAAAATTGCATTCTTTGATGAAATACCAAATGTAAGCAAAATGAAAGCCTTGCCCTTTGTAAGCTTTCGTCATATTGAATTTTTATTTGATGATGGAAAGGTAATTGAATTAAAAATATTTTTTCACCAACAAAAGAAGGCGAATAATTTATATTCTATTGTCCGATATTTATCGTTTTCGACAGAAAATATAGGGAGTATTAGGATTCGGGGATTGACGGATACTGTAGAGTTTGCGGATATGTCAACCCAAACAAAACAGTTTGCACTAAAATCAATTGTAGAAGCTGTCGAAATAACTATTCTTCGCCTAGATACGTTTATTAGAAAAGCGGAAACTGAAAAAAAGAAGAATGGAAGAAGAAACTTGGCAGAAATATAATTTATCTTTATTTTTAAAAAGGAAGGAAACGATCTATGAAGGTATGTTCAATAATGGTTGTAGATGAGTCTGATTTTGTAAGAAAAGTAACTGCTGATATTTTAATAGAAGAAGGCTACTCAGTAGTAACTGCTTCGAATGGAATTGATGCATTAATGAATAAAGATTTCGAAAAAGTAAATATTATTCTAATGGCTTTAGAAATGCCTTTTCTCAATGGGTTTGAAACTGCTCGACTCATTCGCAACCGCCTTGGAATGCTTGATTCTCCTATTATAATTGGCTGTTCGCAATATGACATATCTCCAGAGAAAGCTAGGTCTTTTGGAATAAACGAAATCCAGTATAAGTCATCGCCCTTTAAAAAGCTTTTTTTAAATACGATTAAGAAATGGGATAATTTTCAAATGAAGAATGTATTATTGGAGAACTTAAGCTAGAATTTTTAGTCGGCAAATCACGATAAAAAATATCAGTAATATCATGTGAGTCGTTGAAAAATAGAGGTGAGAAGAGAGCGACTTCGCCTGGTGCGGGTGAAACTCATTTATCCTCTAATCTTTCAATAACTCTATTATTAAAATGGAGAATAATATGAATTTGTCTTTAGATACTAAGAATAGGATGAATGATTTAAAGCAGGAAATAAATTTTAAATCAAAAATAGAACAGGATATTAATTTAACAAGAGATAAACTCTATAAAGCTATTTTGCATGATTTACGAAATCCTGTTTGCGGTATTCAAGCTTTATCAGAATTAATAGAACAAAAAATTAACAGCAATCTCTCCGATAATTTAGACCAAATTGTAAACTTTAATCAAATGATTATAAAAGCTTCTGAGTCATTATTAAGCCTCTTAGAAGAATTTCAAACTTTATTACAATCGGAAGTTTCAGAAAGTAGAAAGACCTTTTCTCTATTTTCGCTCATTCCGTCCATTATTTCAAGCGTGTCTCCGATACGTTCAAAAAAATCTATTTATATAGAATATAATTTTGCTAGCAACGATACAGTATTTGGAAATGAGATATTAGCATCTGTAATTCTTAGAAATTTGTTAACCAATGCGATTAAGTTTACTAATATATTAGGGAAAATCATATTATCCACACAAATCAAAGATTCATTTTTAGAAATTTCTGTCCAAGACACGGGAGTGGGTATAACAGATATAGATTTGAAGAAACTGTTTGAAATTGATACGAAGTTTACTACAATAGGAACAACAAATGAAATCGGTACAGGACTTGGACTTATTCTTTGTAAAGAGTTTGTCGAAGCACAAGGTGGGAAAATATGGGCAGAAAGCGAATTCGGTGTTGGCAGCAAGTTTACTTTTAGTTTGCCGCTAGGGGAATCGAAGCTTTTATGAAATCAATTGGGGCTATTTTCTTACGTTGTCATTAGTTATTATTTTGTTATATATCAACTAACGGTAACTCGTTTTTCTTTTGCGGATACAATAATTTCAAGCGTATGCACGGCAATCATAAAAAAAACAGCCAACCCTCTGGCAATATCTACTGATACTATTCTTTTATTTTGAGTAGTTGTATTCATATTCAAACCTCAACTTATAAATTAAATTATTGTTCCACGCAAATTAACTTTCGACTGGTTGGGCATCCAGAATTTCCAGAATTTATTGCATCCGAATTTTTCTTTGTCAAATCTGATTTTGCACCATTCCCAGTTGCGGCGCCCCAATTACTGCAGTTCGGTGTAATGCCCGTCTGCCTCCAATCATCATCAATTCCTGTCCAAGCCTCGGAAGATGTAGAAATAGAATTGGTTAAAGGCAAAGGTATAATCAAATCATTATTAGCCGTTCCAATGATTGTGGTTCCGTCGGCTCTTCGATATTGAACGCCCGATTGCAACACCCAACCAATTGCCTGCGATCCATTTAGTCCTGTACATTGAGATACGGTCGTGCAAGGTTTTCTGCCTGCGCTTGTTCCAACCATTGCTTTATAAGTTGAGAAATTGGGCTTTGCTGAATCCGCATTACATTTAGTATCCGCTCCGGTTAATCCTCCAAGATTACCATTGTAGCTAGAAGTGGTTAAAAATATGTATTTAAATGAAGCGATAACTGCAATACTAATATTGACAGATGTATTTCCATAGCTATTACTTGCTGTTATTGTATAAGATGTTGCAGTCTGTATATTTGCCGGAGTTCCTGAGATTAAACAACTAGAGTTGATAGACAGTCCAGCAGGTAATAAGGGTAATGCACTACAACTACTTATCGTCCCATCCGAGCTTGGGTTAATAGTATATGTATTGCCTTGCATAAAAGTAAAAGGACTACCGCTGTAGCTAATTGTCGGTGGAAAATTATTCGAATTTATCGTAATACTTAATTTTGTGGAAATCTCACTTGTAGTATTGCTTGCTGTTATTTTGTAATTAGTTGCAGGTTGTGAATTCAAAGGAGTTCCAGAAATTACGCAAGTCTGGCTATTCAGTATTAGCCCGTTGGGAAGGGAGGGTGTCACATTACATTTACCGATAATTCCCACTGTCTCTGGAAACAAGGAATCTATCTGCACTCCAGAAATGAAAACATAAGAATCCTTTGGGTAATTAAGCGTAGATATTGAGTTTTGATTACTCGAAGAGCTTGTGATATTTTTTTGCGGCTCTATAGCTATCCCGCACATGCTTGAAGCATCATTCGTCGCAGCTTTCAATATAATTAACTTTTTTAGATTATCATTGCTGCAAGGCTGTTCATATGTAGTTTCATTTCCCGAACAAGCAAAGAAATTCAAAACGATACATAGACAATAATAAAAAATAATTAAATTGGCTTTTGAAAATATTCGCATAGTAAGAAATCCCTAATTTTTTGTATACGAACGTAACTATTCAGAGTTTTAAAAGGTGACAGGTAGCAGATAATAAGAGATTGAAAAACCTTTTTCAATAAAAAAATGAAACTATTTGACACTTTATAACTTTCTGTTCAGTTATAATGATATTATGCGCCTCGTTTTCTTAATAATTCTATCGCTCACCTTTTTCTGCCTTTGTAATCGAAGTATTTAGAATAATTCTATTGACGTTAAAAGTATAATTTGAGACGTTAAATTTAGAAAACACTTTCAAAATATATGAAACAGATTTTTTTTTTACTTGTCATTGTCTCGTTTCGTTCCATTTACTCTGACAAAGTTTTTTTTTTAATTCTGACATACTTACAGGAGAAGTCTGGAAGAAAACTCCTAATAGTTTAGTCCTAGTCAGTGAGCATGGAAACTATAAAATTAACTCTAAGAAAATTCAATCTATTCAATTCGAAGGTTCACATCAATATCGACTTATGTACAACGACGGCAAGAATATGGTAGTTATCCCCGTTCAAAGTATTGGAGATATCTTTGAATTTAAACCCATTTTAGAAAATGGTAGCGTTTCAAATCAGATGTCTTCTGCAAAATGGACTCAAATTTTATTTTTAAGATTAATAAAAAATTAACAAAATATGTCAGTTACATTCTATCAAAATTGTTACTAAGGTGAAATCGGTGAATCATAAAAAAATTGAGGTTTTATATCATGAGAATAAGGATTTTCTTTTCCATAAATTTCTCCGTTTTACGCAAGACCCCGATCAAGCTTACGATTTAATCCAATCCGTTTTTCTGAGGATAATTGATTATTCCCAAAGAAGAGAATTTTCAACTATCAATAAGAGTTTTTTGGTAAAAGTAGGGTATAATATTTTTGTAAGTGAATACCACAAAAATAAAAAAGATTCAAAGAGGGATATAGACTTTTCTCTTTTGAATGAGCCAGAAGATGATAAGACTCTAGATGCGGAAAACAGTGATTTATCGGAATTAGTGAATCAATCCATTGATAACCTTCCAGTTTCGAAAAGAATTAAGGTTGCACTCAGAATGAGACTTTTCGAAGAAGAAGGTATCGATTCCATTTCGGAGATGAATCAAGTTTCGAATAGGACTACTATTCGTGATTTAAAACGTGGACTAGCTTTGCTAAAAGAGGCATTGCAAGACAAGAGGTAACAAGAATGTTTCGATATATAAAAAGAATTTTTAGCAAACAAACAGAGAATGAAGATATTAATCAACTAATTGAAACTGAGCCAAAAGAATGGACTAACGAATGGAAAACCATTCATAAGAAAAATAAAGATTTAGATTCATTAAGTTTAGGAAAATATTTGCAAGAAAGCCCTGGCAAGGAAGATCTTTTCTTAAATAGGTTACGACTAAAAGCAGTTGCATCGGAAATGGAGACACAGAAAAATAAAGGGATTTCTCGATTTGTTCTGACATTCGGTTTAATGATGATTTGCCTCACTTCTGTTGTTACTTGGTTTTACCCTACTGCAAAAATAGAAAAGGAAATTGACTATACTTTGCGCATACGAGATTTTTCAGGAAAAATTTCACTTGTCCGCAATAACAAAAGAATCGAATTTCTCTCAGTCAAAGAACTGCTTAAAGATGATGCGTTTGAAATTAAAAATCCATCGGATAGCTTTACAATAGAATCGAGTGAATTTATAATCTTTAAAATTCAAGGACCTGCCTATATTGAATTAAAAGAAATACCGAGTTTAAAAAATGAAATTAGTTTTTATATTCATAAAGGTATTATTTCCATTGATTCGAGACCATCCCTGAATAAGCCAATCATTTATTGGAATACAAAACATTTTACTTATACTCCACTCGGAACAATAGCAAAATTAGTTGTCTTAAATGGTAAAGAGAGTTTAAAGGTTGATAAAGGTAGCTTTTCTATTTCAAATCACGAAACGGGAACTACTGAAGTTGCGGCAGAAGGGGCAGCCTTTGAAAAAGCGATAGAGGATGAAGAATTGGAAGTGCCTGTTTCAAAAACGAATGGGAATGAATCCTATGGAATCCTACAAACTGTCACATTAAAGAATGGAAACAAGTATACAGGTTACTTCTATCGCTCCGCTGGAAAAGTTTGGATTCAAACAGAAAAAGAAAAGTTAGAATTTAAAGAAGAAGAGATTGAAACACTGGAATAAACTTATTCTCATTTGCTTTTTATATGCGCATAATCATGTATTACCCAAAGATAAACCTTCCTCTAAATCAACGAATAAAGAAACTGAATACTGGAAAAAGGAAGTTGATCGACTTAAATTTGAAAATGAAGATGCCCTGATAGAACTTCAAGTCAAAGAATTACAGAGAGAAATTGAGCAAGAAAAAGTAGATATTCTATCTACGGAAAGACCGCTTCAAGATAATTTCTCTAATGCAAAAATTCAAAAGAAAAAAAATAGAACGTCCCAGAATATTTTATTACCTGGACTCGGTAGCATTAATAGTGGAGAAAAATGGAAAGGTGCGTTAACATTATCCATGTTCGGTTTCTTGGTTTTCTCTACCTATACAAACTTGCAACATGCAAATGCAATTCGTCGAGAACTTGACAGTCTTTACTATTTAGAATACTTAGAGCAGAAGAGACTTAATAATGAATATAAGATAAGCTATTACAGAACAAATTTTTTCTTGGTTAGTACGATTGCATTTTATATTATCAATTTAATTGAATCAAACTCATGGGAAGAAAATACATCAACAACTAAATCACTGTTATCCCCAATGATAGCGATCAACATGGCTTACAGTCACTCATATCTTTCAGAGAAGAATTTTTCAGTTCACTGGCAATTTGACTTTTAAGTTTGTCACTAAAAAAAGAATAGCTTAGTTATATAAAAAAAGCTTTGTAAGGTTATCTTTATGTCAAAATCAATCCTAATTTTCTCGAGTATTATTCTTTTACTTCATTGTCTTCCGAATCCAGGAGGATTAAAGCTCAAAGGGGCTATGCCACTCAGTTCAGGAGGAACGAATACTCCGGAGAGTCAATTGATTGTTAGCCCTAAAAGTGATATTACAGTCGGCGAATCCGGAACTGCTTCTTTTACAATAAAGTTGAATCGGCAACCAACAGCTAGTGTCAGTCTGAATGCTATGCGTTTAGTTGGAACAACTCTTGCGACTCTTTCGCAGGGAAATGTCGTTATTTCCCCAACCGATTGGGATTCTCCGTATACTGTCACGATAATTGGACTACCAAACAATACAGTTGAAGGGAACCAGAATTTTACTGTTTCTTTAGGCAGGACTTCTAGCTTAGACTCTAACTTTGATCAGCTAGATGCAGGTCAAGTAACAGGGGTAGTCATTGATGATGACAGCTTTGGAATTACAGTCACTCCAACATCTGGCTTGACTACAAGCAACGGTGGAGCATCGACATCATTCACCGTGGTTGCTAATAAGCAAGGAATTGCTCCGTATACAATTGCAATCCCTATTACTGTGAATATTTCTGGACTCGTTAATCTATCTTCCTCTACGCTTTACTTTACTGATTTGAATTGGAATATTCCGCAAACAGTAAATGTTACTGGAATTATAACTTCTACTTCTCCCGGAAACCAACCCTATACTATAACCGTTGGTCCGACTTCGTCTGGTAATACTGCGTTGAATGGTTTGAGTTCAACTGTATCCCTAGTTAACATTGATGCTAATGCAAGTCCCTTTGATATTACGCCTCAGTCCGGCTTAGTTACGACTAAAGCAGGGGGGACGGCATCATTTCAATTCCGCTTAACGTCCGCTCCTACTACAAATTTACAAATTTCCATCTCATCTAGCATAACTACGCAGGGAACAGTCTCGCCATCTTTCCTTGTATTTACTACTTCCAATTGGAATGCATACAAGACAGTAACAATCACGGGTATAAATAATAATTTAACGGAAGGAGATAAGCCTTATTCTATCAACTTTGGAGCTGTCGTAGGCGGCGGGTCATTAGCCGGACAAACTCCGCCTAGCGTTTCTATAACAAACCAAGATACAAATTCAGCCGGTGTTCAAATTTCATCCACGACAACCTCAAGAAACGAAGGGGATACGGCAACATCAGTGACAGCACGACTAAACACAATACCAAATGCCAATGTTATTGTAAATCTATTGTCCTCTAATACAGCAACAGGCGGGACTGTATCGCCAGCCACTCTCACCTTTACACCGGCTAATTGGAATACTCCGCAGAATATTAACATAACCCCTGTTGTCAGAGACTTTATCCAAACTTCAAATGTGAATTATAATATTACGATGACTACTTCCAGCGCTGATCTAAATTATAACGGATTGACTCCTGGACCAGTCGTAGCAACGAAGTTTAATATTGATAATAGAGGATACACCATTTCCAAAACTAGTAATTTTGATATTACAGCTTCTGGCTCGACCGCAAGTTTTACAATTAAATTAAATACGATTCCACAAGGGGGAAACGTTGTTATCCCAACAAGTAGTTTGAGCGCAAAAGCAAGTGTAAGCCCTTCTTTCCTAACCTTTACTAATGCAAATTGGAATACTTTGAGAACGGTTACTATTACCGGAATAGATGATGGTTCTTCTGGAAGTAGTACTGGTCAAATTCAAATAGGTAATTCTTCTTTCGCTCCATCAGCGGGTAGTGACGATTATTCTACAAACAATGTTTCGATCGGAGATTACAATGGCGGTTCTTCCGGAAATATGGATTTCAAATATAAAGGATTTGGAGCAGGAGTTACTAAATTAATTGCAGTCACTACCTCAGGAACTGCACTACAGGCAACAGAGGGTGGTACAAGTTTCTTTTACTTCTTACATCTAAGCCAGTCTCCAACCAGCACAGTAACGGCACCCCTTTCACTGTCCAATACTACGCGTTCGAACCTGACCGCTGTCTCTCGTTCCTTAGATAATACTAATTACAATCAATTCATAGCTTCGAACAGAGTAACTGTAAATGCTACGACTGATAATTTAATTACAGGGAATACGACGACAACGATTCAACACGGAATTCTCTCTAGCTCAGATTTATTCTTTAATAACTACGATCCTTCCGGTGAAAATCTTTCTATTAGCATAATAGATGTAGATACCTTTGGCTTTCAAAGAAACCAGACAACTGGCACTACGAACATTATAACTGAATACGCCGGAGCAAATAATACGGCTACTTATCGAATCCGATTGACAGCAAGACCAAACCCCAGCGAGACTTGCAGCTTTACTATTTCTTCCAGTGATTCAACTGCTGCAACTGTTTCTCCGACTACTATGACCTTTACAAATGCAAATTGGAATACGTATCAGAATTTTACAGTTACAGGTGTTTCTGATTCAGCATTAAACTACAACCGATCTTTTTCCGTTAATTTCGCAAACACAACTAGCTTACAAAGTCAATTTGATAATCAAGCAATTTCGTCTATTGGCATGAGTATTCTTTCCAGTGCAATTGTAACATCGTCTCCGACGCCTTCTAATCAAACTTCGGTATCGGGTCAGAGTGCATCCTTTACAGTTGTTCTAAATTCTCCACCAACGGCTAATGTAACTATATCGTCTGTTTCTAGTTCAGATACGCAGGCAGGAACAGTTTCTCCTTCCAGCCTTTCCTTCACAACGGCTAATTGGAATATACCACAAACTGTCACAGTCTTCGGAGTCAATCCTTCCCCGATTCAAAATGGGATTGTTAATTATCAAATAAACTTTTCAAACTCTACTAGCGTGGATACGAACTATAATGCGCTTGCAATTCCAGCAATATCTATGCAGAACCGAGACGATTGATTTCTTATCTTTGATCTTTGCAATCAAAATCATTAAAAAAAATCCGTCCATTAATAAAACAGATTCTATGTTTGTCACCAGACAATGAATCGCTCAGTTACAATCTTATTAATGCGGAGATTTTAGTATGCATAGAGAGTCACAAGAAAAGAATGCAAAACTTAGAATAAATATGGATCAAACTGATATTCCTGTTACAATAATGGTTGTTGATGACAATGATATTAATCGAAAGATTCTTGCTATTCGATTAATAAATGAAGGATACAACGTAATCACCGCATATGGCGGTATGGAAGCTATTCGGCAGGTTAGGTTGAGTAAGATTACGATTGTTCTCATGGATATTCAAATGCCTGAATTAGACGGTTTCGAAACAACGATTATTCTTCGTAAAGAAATATCCCCTTATCATCAGCCAGTTATTATAGCTTATACAAGTGAATCATTTATCGAAGAAAAAGCATTTAGTGTAGGAATGGACGACGTAGTTTATAAAACAGATGGTTCAATTTTTCTAATCAATAAAATAAATGATTGGCTTTCTCGCATTTCTTAAAAATAATGAACGGCAAAAAAGGATAATACAATGCGGATCAAAATTTTTTTTCTCTTATTTATTTTTTCAAGCAATTTGCTTTTTTCGCAATCAACGAGTTTGAACTCAAGTAGTGAGATGAAGCCTCACTCTAATTTAAGTGTAGATGAACTAATTCCAGACGGAGAATTCTTAACCGGTCTAAATAAGCATCTCTCAAAAATGGAAAAGAGTATTGCGGATAAAATTATTCAATTAGAAAAACTTCATTTGAGGATTACAGAATTAAACAAAAACCTAAAAGATAAAGTATCAATAGCAGAAGAGATTCCAACGTTAGGATACAATGGCAACATACAACAAGTAACCTCGCGCCAGGTTGAATTTACTTTTCAATCTGATAAGACAAAAGAAATTAAAATTATTTCACGTAAAATGAATATGTCAAATGACTTATACTCAGTCATTCGAACTGTAACATTTTTTCCCGAAAAAATAGAAAGTCTCAAGATGAAAATTGATCAATTTGATACTAAGACAAATCGTTCGTCTGAAGTAGAGGAATATAGCAATATGCCTCTAGAAGTAAAAATTGAGGCACTTAAATCAGTTGATAATATTTTACTGAATGCAATTTTACGGTTTGAAGGTATTATCCAAAAAAATGGAATGCACAAAGTAGACAAAGGGAAGAAAAATTTCAAAGAGTTATGAACTGACGCTTACGCTAGCTAATTTCTCAATAACTCTAATGAGCTATTCTTTACTGGCAATACCGTATTTTTCCAATTCTTTATCAATCTGAAAGGTGAGTGTAGCAAAATACATTCGCCAATCGGATATGAATGATTTAACCGGATACTTAAAAGTAGCCGGTCTATTTTTTTCAATCACGAAATGACCAATCCAGGCAAACCCATATCCACTAAAAAGAGCGGCTAATAAGAAATACCAATCAAGGCTTATAATAGTCATAAGAAAAAAGATAAGAGCGAAGGTTGAGCCGATGAAATGTAATCTTCGATTGACAGGATTAGAATGCTCGGACAAATAAAAAGGCCAGAACTCTTGTAGGGTGTTGTAAATTTTGTTTTCATTCATTAGACAAAACTTCCCGAATTCGATTGAAAATGCAAGTGATAATTTAGTTGCCAAAAAAGAGAATGCAAAAGCTAATCATTCTAAGCACTCAACCTATTAGATCCCATGTCAGATATTCTAAAAAAAAATCTTTTTAATTTAACGTCAGAATTATCTGAGAGAATTCTGAATTCTACCAACATTGGGAATCTAGAAAAAACAAAATCTGGTTTGGAAAACCTACTCGTTGATGGAATTTATTTTCATAGCAAGCATGATCCAATTGTAGAAGCAAAACGCTTACTCGATGGATTAAAGAAATCTGACGAAAGTAAAGTTTATATTTTTTTTGGTGCCGGACTTGGCTACGCAGTATCTGAAGCATTAAAATTGTCAAATGTCCAAGTAATATGGATGGAATGCTATGCAGGTATTTTAAAATCTGCCCTGTCTAATCACGATTATTCACAAGAGATTCAATCAGGAAGACTAAAAATTCTTTTAAAACCATTTACAGAAGATAGTTTATTTTCTACGTTTAAGGGAATATCAGTATTACCCGTTACATTTATTCCTCATAGACCAAGTGTTTCCTGGCGAGAAGCTGATTATACGGAATGTAAGTATATATGTGAGAAATTTTTTCAGAAAAAAGATGTGAATATCGCAACGCTCAGTCGCTTTGAGAAGATATGGACACGTAATCTCATTCAGAATTTTCCGGATATTCATCATTTAACTCCCGTTTCGTATTTATTTGGAATAGCAAAGGATTTACCAATTGTAGTTTCTGGTGCAGGACCAAGTCTTTATGAAAGTCTAAGTGATGTAAAAAAATACAGAGAAAATTTTATCCTGATTACAGTAGATACCGCCTTACACGTGTTAGTCGGAGCAGGAATTGAACCGGATTTAATTTTCAGTGTAGATCCGCAGGCAATTAATTCTTCTTACCTGGAAGGATATACCGGTAGTGGATACATTGTATTTGACCCTACATCAAGTTATCATACACTTCGACTTTCTGAAAAATTTAAACAAGGATTCTTTACATCATCTCCATTCCCTTTACTCCAAATTTATACCAAGCATCTAAAAGTGGAAGCTGGCGATATTCCTTTTGGTGGATCTGTATCTACTAACGCGGTAAGTCTTGCCGAGCTTATGGGAGCGTATAATGTTTATTTTGTAGGACAGGACTTAGCGTTTACTGATGGATATGCGCATTGTAGGGGAGCTATTTTAGAAGAGCGCTTGAATTTTAAAGAGAGTCGTTATTTTAGAAGAGAAAAACATAACTACAAACAATTAACCGCACTTCCTCGACTGAAATCAATTGGCTACGATGGAGAGGAATATCATTCCAATGAGAAAATGCAAATTTTCCAGAAATGGTTTGGTGATAGGGCAGAGGGGCGTAATTGGGTTAACCTCTCTCCAAAAGGGGCAAAGATTAAAGGTGTTCCTAGAAAAAATTTCCGAGAAAGTTTTGATAACACTACACCGGAATTAATAAGACGAATTCAATTCACAAAAGAGGCTATTAGTAATTTAACCCAAAATACATCTAAGAAAGATTTCGATTTGGAGGCATTTTTAAAAGATACTGATAGAATGCTTTCGGAATTAAGCCAATTCACTACTACTTTAAAAAAAGGGAAGCAATTGGCTGAAAAGATTTATACTTTGATTCAGAAGAAAGGAAATACTGCAAAAGAAATTAATGAATTGCTTACTCAAATGAATCAAATAGACGAAGAAGTTTCTTCTAAAAAAAATCTAAATGAAGTAATCGGGATGAGTGTGCAAAGAACAATTCTTACAATTACAGAAGGCTATGAAACAAATTTGACTCTGGATGAAAAAAAGAATCCACATCTGGGCGTTGCCCAAAAAAGTATTTTGCTTTACACAGGTCTCTATGAAGGAGCTTCTTTAATTAAAAGGTTACTCAAAAAAACTAGTATGAGGTTGTCAAATGAACGAAATCAATAGAAAAGAGTTTTTAACCAAAACAGGAACTGCTGTAGCGGTTACATATGTGACTACCGCTAGTATTTCTTGTAGTAATGAGGAAAGTAAAATGGATAGGAAATTAAGATTTGCAAATTTAGAGGAAGCTCTTACTGAATTAAAAAAAGTTGAGACTGCTAAAAAAATTTCTCCTAGTGGAGAATGGACATGGTATCAAATTTTAAATCATTGTGCGCAAAGTATCGAGTATTCGCTCAGCGGTTATCCGGAGAATAAATCTGCAATTTTTAGGATGACTGCTGGAAAAATTGCATCGAGTATCTTTGCCAGTCGTGGCTATATGAGTCATGATCTAAATGCACCAATTCCAAAAGCACCTGACATCCCGAAAACGGGTGATGAGAAAGAAGCAATGCTAAGATTATACAAGGCTATTGAAGATTTTAAAAACTTTTCAGGGGAATTAAAAATGCATTTCGCCTACGGGGAATTATCCAAACAAGACTATGACCAGGCACATGCGATGCATATTGCAAATCATTTGTCCTTTATAACAGTAGAAAATTAAAATCAGAATTGTAATAAATGAAAACTCTATCCGAAACCCAAATATCTGAACTCATAGAAAATTTAAAAAGAAACAGAATATCCTTTAGAACAGACGTAGATTTATCCGTATTATCCTCATTTAAAATTGGAGGCATATCTCCATTAGTCATCGAGCCAGAGAATAATGAAAGCCTGGTAACTGCTTTAGAGAGCTTAAAACAATTGGAAGCGCCTTATCGAGTATTAGGCGGCGGGTCTAATCTTCTTATATCTGATAAACCGGATGATTTTATTACGCTTCGTCTCTCTGGTGAATTCAAAGAATTTAAGCAATTAGAGGAAGGAGTTTTTTATATAGGAGCTGCGGCTAACACGACACCTACCTTCAAAAAGATTTCGCAAATGGGCTATACTGGTGTTGAATTCTTAAGCACAATACCTGGCTGGGTAGGTGGTGCTGTAATTCAAAACGCAGGCTGTTACGGCGGAGAATTATTTAATAAAACCGATTTCGTTGAATTTATAAAAGAAGGAAAGCTCCATTGTAAACCTAAAAATCAAATTGAACATGGTTACCGGTTTACGGAGTTTATGCGCAACAAAGATTCTATCATCACTGGAATTCAAATACGAGTGGATGCTGGGGACATAGAAGAAATAGAAGCATCTCTGAAAGATAAGCGGGATAAGAGAAATTCATCCCAACCGGAAAATAAAAAAAGTGCTGGCTCTGTTTTTAAAAACCCTAGCTTTAAAGATGAAGAAGGAAATCCAATTAAAAGCTGGAAGCTAATTGACAATGCAGGGCTAAGAGGTGTTATCCGTGGAGGAGCACAAATATCGCCTGAACACTGTAACTTTATTGTCAATATTGGTGGAGCGAATGCGGCTGATGTGCATTACCTCGTGCAAACGATTAGGGAAAGAGTTTTATCTTCGTCGGGAGTATTGCTCGAACGTGAGATTGAATATTTTGGTAATGTAGGTTAAGAATTTATATTCAATTTTGCAAATGGCTTGGATAGAAAAACTAAAAAATAGGAATCCTATAACTCGAAATTTAATAATGGCATCGCTATTATTTATTATTGCGCTCCCCGGTTACTTGTTAATTAACGCATTCTGTTCTATCGAGAATGCAGTGAGTCTGGGTTTTAGTCTGGATGATAAAATTCCATTTTTACCATGGACTATTTCGATTTACTATTGGATTTACATTCTTATTTTTCTTCCTATATTAACAATTCGGAATTTCGAATTATTTAATGCGGTAGCGAAGGCGTATGCGTTTGGAATTTTTATTTCACTTTCTATCTTTCTTATTTTTCCTGTGACAATAAAGAGACCGGTGATAATTAATCCTGAAAATTTTTTTGAATGGTGGGTTTGGGTTAATTATACAATAGATAGACCCACTACTTTATTTCCAAGTATGCATGTGAGTAATGCAATTCTTTCAGCGTTATCCATTTTCCGCTGGTCAAAAAAAATCGGTTACCCGGCGCTTATCTTTTCTATTATGATTTGCCTTTCGACGTTAACCGTGAAGCAACATTTTATCGTAGACGTAATAGCAGGATTTATTTTAGCACTCAGCGCATACTGGTTATTTATCGTTCCCTATATTAGGAAAGCGGAGAATCTAAAGAAAGAAGAAATACTTTTGCCTGAAAAGTTATCTCTTTTAGTTCCATTGATTGGTTTTGTGCTGACTGGGATTTTATACGGAGTTTATATTCTCACCGGTTTATTAGAGTGATTGAAAGATTAAAATGGATAAATCATGTCACTTCGAGCGATAGTCGAGAAGTGCTAATAAATGACTTTTTTTATCACTAGTAGTTCTCGACTATCGCTCGAACTGACATGGCCTGTCATTACGAATTTTTCACCAAGTCTGATGGAAAAATATTAATTTGAAGAATCATTATAATCTGGAATTCTAATATAATAAAAACATTTATCTGTTTGTCACCCCCGAAATTTTCTGTCGGGGTCTCAAGATTTTGAAGTTTTCAACATCGCTCGGCTGTAGCGGATGCAGAAGTATCGCATCGGCTTCAATTTTGGAAATACCTACCATTTACCTCTCTAATATAATTAGAAATCATTGCGTTGAATTTAGACTAATTTAAATCTCTTAGTTTAGCGGATATTATACTTCTGCCACCTTGTAAATATTTGTATACAATGCAAGTGCATTCTCGCCAATTTTCCCAAGGAGTATCTGGAAAATTAAATTGAGGTTTGCATTCCTTCACTTTAGTTGTTTGCATATTTATCAATTTATGAATTTGCCGAACCTCATCGCGATCATCTCTATCGCATCCTAAAGATGGTCTACAACTGAAGTTCTCAACTTCTAAAATTGCATTAACAAAGCGACTTTTTGGTCTCTGAGTTGAGTCTTCCATGCATGTTTTTTTCGCCATTTTCTCATCTTTTTTTTCGAGTGAGTTTTTAGACGCCCTTCCAAATTCTTCCATATAAAAATATTCGAAAGGCTTTATAAAAGAATTATCAGGATTACCCGCCCATTTTGCTACAAAGAAATCTTCTGATAATTCTTTTACTGGAGGATAGCAAGGACCGCAATTGTTTAAAAATGAAAACAAGAAGACTAATGTAAATATTTTTGTAAAACACATTGCTTATGAATACATTAGATACTGTTTATGTAAATAAATTTTATCACTTCCATTGAAATATCCAACCTTATTTTTGATTAGAGATAATCCCATCCAAAAGTATTATTAAAAAAATTCAAAAAACTCCTAAAAAATCTAAATTCTATTTGACAAAAATAACATACATAGTATATATAAAAATATACTAAATTCTTGTTTAGTATATAAAGAAAGTTAATCCAGCTTTCTTGACGTGTCAGCAGCGTCCCAAATAGGTTTAGGTCAGCCGGATTCTTAAGAAGACAAATCGCTCGTGCGAAAAAGCATCTAACTTAGTCAATCTTACGAATCCGGCTCTTTTTTGAATGCAACTCAGTACAAGGAGGAGCCATGAATTTCGAACTTACCCCCAACACCGGAACCGTTGGAATTAAACGGACTGTTACCGCAAGCCTAGTTTTTCATTTTACAAGAACTCTTTCTTTTTTTATTCTGTCCGAACTATGTCTTTAGATTTGGCACATACATTAATAAAAGAAAGAGAATTGGTTCCAGGTAATTTAGAGGAAGCGAAAAGAATTTTACTTGAATCAGTTGATGCAAAGCCGATTGCTCGAGCTTACGGGTTATTAGCCAAGATTCAGTATTGGAAAGGCGAAATAGCTAGCAAAGATGAAAAAATTTCTATTTATGAAAAAGGCATTGAGTTTGGTAAGAGAGGCATTGCTTTAGATAAAGACAATATCGAATCCAATTTCTGGCTTGGAGTTTGTTATGGGCTTTTAGGAGAAGAGCAGGGAATCATGAGTAGCTTCTTTCTTTTGGATCCCATTGAGACTTGTTTTAACAAATCTTTACAATTAGATGAGTCTTATTTTTATGGTGCACCGCTTCGTTCAATTGGACTTTTTTATCACAGGATTCCAGGCTGGCCTGTTTCGAAAGGCGATAATCGAAAAGCACTTTCTTATCTCGAAAAATCTTTACATTATGGACCGGAATTTTATCTGAATCATTTATACATTTCCTGGGTATACAAAGCGTTAGGCGACAATATGAAGTATCGCTATCATCTTGAGTGGATAATCGACGCTAACCCCACACGTAAATTTATGAATGAAAACAATCGCCATAAAGAACATGCGAAGAAATTATTAGGAAGATAAAAAGAATTGGGAGAACGACGGGAATTGAACCCGCGACAGCCAGTACCACAAACTGGAGCTCTACCAACTGAGCTACATTCTCCATTTTTTTGTTGAATAGGTCTTTTGACCCGAGAGGGACTCGAACCCCCGACCCTCTGCTTAGAAGGCAGATGCTCTATCCAGCTGAGCTACCGGGTCTAAAATTTCGGGATGACTGGGATTGAACCAGCGACCCTCTGCTCCCAAGGCAGATGCGCTACCGCTGCGCTACATCCCGCTTTTTTAAACCAATTATGCCATTTTGGTACAATGGTTCTATTCGTCAATCACTCTTAGCATAAATCAATCTTTCTAGGTCAGACTTTAGTTCTGCTTGTTTATTAAGATAAACTTCTACGGGAAGAATGAAAAGCTTATCCATTTCTGGATTCTTTAGGTTTAGGTGTTGGATCTTGATAAAATCCTTTTCTGTGCAGATGAAAAGGTCAAAATCTTTTAGTTCGACAAAAAGATCCAGCATCGTTTTTTTATCATAAGCAAAATGATCGGGAAAACGAATTTTTTTAATTTCTTTTGGCTTATGAGATTCGATTAGGGTTTCAAAGGAAAATGGATTTCCGAGAGCAGAGAATACCACTATTTTTTTATTGACCAGAGTTTCTAGAGAAAGAATATCTCGCTTCCAATTTAGAAGTGGCAGAGGGATATAGGCAAGGTTATAAAACTTTAAGTCCGGATTAATTTTAATAAATTTTACTTTTAAGATTTCTACATTCGACGCATTCTCTTTTGCATAACGAGTAAAAATAATATAATGCGCACGCTTAACAGCAGTTATGCGTTCACGTAAACTTCCCAGCGGAATAGTAAAACCTGTTCCGAAGGCATTATTGGAATCTACGAGGACAAAGTCTAAATCTCTCTTGATAGCGTGGTGCTGAAACCCATCATCTAGAATAACTACTTTCTGAACGCCTGGCTCTGGTTGTGTTTCCATTCCGTCATCTGAGGAAGAAATAAAAAACCTTTTCCTTGTCCTTGCCCTAAAGCGGGGAGAAAACCTTCCGTTAATGTCACTCAATGGGTTAAGGTTAGAAAAGGTTAATGACTGTTTACCTTTAGATTGGTTCTGCAAATAAGATTGATAACGATTTCTACCTATGATAACTTCCGCAAATGGAATTTTTGCTTTTATTAGTAGCGGCTCATCACCAGAATCCGCTGGGTTGGAGTTAATCTCTACTCGCATTCCTTCTTTAGATCTATTACCTCTGTAGCCCCGGCTTAAAATTACCACTTGTTTTTGAGGAAAAATAGAATGAACTAAACTTGCTAAATAAATTGTAAGAGGTGTCTTACCTGTTCCGCCTGTCGTCAAATTTCCTACACTAATGGTAAACGCATCAGGGATTTTTTGCTTTTTTTTAAAAAGTCTATCTAAGTAAAATAGAAATTGGTAGAGAAGAGAAAACGGATAAAGTAGATAGAGAAAAATACGCATAAGTTTATTTTACCGCTTCAAATTGCATTTCATAGAGTTTTTTATATTTACTATCGCGAGCAACTAATTCTGCGTGCGAGCCTGATTCGACAATTTCGCCTTCTTCCATATAATAAATAGTATTCGCAATCTGAATTGTTGAAAGCCTGTGTGCAATAATGATTGTGGTTCTATTTTTATATAATGTTTCTAATGCAGTCTGGACAAGTCTTTCTGATTCAGTGTCTAACGCTGACGTAGCCTCATCTAGGATTAAAATTTCCGGATCAAGAAGAAGTGCACGAGCAATGGAAATTCTCTGGCGCTGTCCACCTGAAAGCATTACACCATGCTCACCGACCATTGTATCAAGACCATACTCGAATCCATTAATAAATTCGGTAGCGAATGCATCATCACAGGCTTTCTTAATTCTTTCTTCGGACGCACCCAAACTTCCATAGGCTATATTATCTCGAATGCTCGCATTAAATAGAAAAACTTCCTGGGAGACAATACCAATTTTGCGCCGAACATCTTTCATATTAAATTTTCGAATATCTATTCCATCAAATAATACTTCTCCCATAGAAGGATCAATTAGACGGGGAATTAAATCTTTTAAAGTAGATTTTCCTGCGCCACTTGAACCAACGAATGCAATGGTTTCTCCTGATTTAACTTTGATGTTAATGTTTTTTAAAGAAGGCTTTTCTGAACCAGGATATGTATAAGATACATTTCTAATTTCAATTTCTTTATGTAACTTGTCTAGCTTAAGTGGGATAGTAGGATTTTCAATATCCGTTTTTGAATCAACAATTTCAAAAACTCTGTCGCCTGCAGACACTCCGCTTTGGATTAAGTTATACATCATGCTTAATTGTTTCAATGGTCGCATTAAAAAAATTAGAGTTAAGAAGAATGCCATGAACATACCTTTTGAAAAACTTTCGTTGCTAATTAAGTAGGCACCGAATGCAAGAAAGATGGCGGCTAATACCGAACCGAATAATTCTACAATAGAAGGACCAACTTGATGATAGAAATGTCCTTTGAATGTTTTATCGGAAAGTTCTTTATTGATTCCGTAAAATCTTCCGGATTCTCTTTTCTCCATTGAGAAGGCTCTAATTACGCGGATACCAGCGATTACCTCTTGGAGTAATCCGTTTAAAGCTGAGAGTCTTTCTTGTTGATTCTTGGTAGCCTTACGAATCTTTTCGGTGAATGCTGTGATCGGTCCCATGATGAGCGGTATAACAATGAATACCACTAGAAACATTTTCCAGCTTAGGAAAAAAAGCAAGAGTAGATGAGTGACGACATAAAAGAAATCATTGATAGCATCTTTCAAGTCCGAGCTAATAATTTTCGCTAGCACATCGACATCATTGATGATCCGGCTCATCAAGATTCCTGTTTTTTCTTGAACGAAGGTATTAAGCGGGAGGTATTGCACTTTCTTATAAATCTCCTGACGCAAATCTCGAATCGCCATATAGCCAGTCGAATTGATAAAATAAATCGCTCCGGTGAGACAGAGGAGTTTTAAAAGGTAAATAGGAAATACAAGAATTACAAAAAAGAAAACTATTTCTTCTGGTTTCAATTCATTGAAATAAGCATTCAGTCGAATTTTTAGTTTAGCGAGCCTATATTCAATCTGCTCGAGACGAGTAAATGTTTCACCGGATTCTACTCTTTGAATAGCAGTCATATCTCGCTTGGTCATGGAAATTTGAAACTTATAACTCTTACTTGCGCCCATAGAATCAAAAATGGGAATCATACTTGTAAGCGATACACCATTAAAAATGGAAACCAAAAGGGACAAGACTAGACCAATGAAAAGCCTATACTTATATTTGAATGAATAGGTTAAAAGTCGTCTGAAAACTAACACTTCAACAATACTAAGTCAATAGGCTAAGCAAGATAACAAGCAATTATTTGAGATGAGTTTTGAAAAATCCATTTTTCTAAGACAAAAATGAAATATCAAAAAAATGTAATTGATTTAGAAGGGATTCAAAGGACAAAGTAGCGAAAGCATAGTAAAAATAAAACTTTTTTGAATCAAAATTTCTCAGGAGGAAATATGGCAGTAGCAGTTCAAGGTGGCGGTTCCGGTGGAGCAAGCGGTCCAGAGTTAGTAAAAAAATTAGTGGATGCAACTCGTTCGAACAATACATCTGCAAATGATCGCTTTAGCGAGACTCAATTAAAAACAGCAGGAATTCATATTAAAGCAATCTTGGATGAGTGCGCTAAACATGGAGTAACCGATAAAGGTCAGATTGCCTATATTCTCGGGACTGTTAGACGCGAATCCAATATGGGAAATTCGATGCTTGAAAAAATTGACGATGCTACGGCTAATAAAAAGTATTCCAAGGCAGCCCTTCCATCTCTTGGAAATGGCGATGAAGCTTCCGGCGATGGAGCCAAATACAAAGGTCGTGGTTACGTTCAAATTACCGGTCGAGGAAATTATAGTAAGTGGGCTCAGAAACTAGGCATTGATTTAATTGGAAGTCCAGATAAAGCCTGTGAGCCAAACGTTGCAGCGGAGATATGTGTGGTTGGGATGAAAGAAGGATTATTTGCTCCTGCGGCGGGTCCACTCTCTAAATATATTGGCGGTGGAAAAAATGATTTTTTAAATGCACGTGCAATAGTGAACGGTGGCGAATTAAAAAAATATCCAGAGAAGGCAAAGCTAATCGTAAGTTATGCGGATAGTTATTATAAGGCGATGACATCGTAGTGACCTCACCCTGTCACCTCGAACTGCATCATCGTGAGAGGTGACAGGGTTTGTACGGAAGTAGATTACAATGCGTAACATTATTCT
>JANMOF010000532.1:0-4167 GCA_031368925.1 Leptospiraceae bacterium | reverse complement strand
GATCGTGCACATTTTATTTTCTCCACCTAGCTTGAGTTCTTGGGATAATGCGAGTTCTGCGATGGCTGGATTTACAAAGCGACCAAGGGCATCTTTGATTCTTTCCCGTTCTTTTAATCCATTACCCATCTTAGCAAAACTCTTTGTTAAAAGTCCCACTTCATCTTGCGTGCTTGCTTTTAAGAATACATCAAATTTTCCTTTTTCGATTTCGTGGGTTGCGTTTAGTAATTCTAGAATGGGAAGAGAAATTGTTTTGGCAAATAGGAATATGCCGGCAAGGGCAATGCAGAGTGCTAAGCCCATGATAAGAATATTTCTATCCTGTAAGTTGTATACTTCTTCATATACTTTGTCTTCCAAGACGATGGAGAGAACGCCTGCGTTGACTTGTGGCAAACGCTTGTATGTTCCTATTGCCGCCTTTCCATCTTCCCCTATAAACCTGGTTTGCCCATTTCCAAGAGGACTTGTAAGCATATCATGGACGATAGAAAGTTTACGAAAATTTTCTACAGTAAGAATCTTTTGCACATCTGGATGTGCGAGGACGTCTCCTTCTTCTCCTATCATATAAGTTTGAGTGATTCCCCGATTCTCAAAAGTTTTTAGAATCGTATCTGTTTTTAAAATAGCAATGAGCGCAGAGTCCGGAAATTGCTTGGTAGAATAAGGAATGGAGATACCGATAAGTGGAATCTTTTGTCCGAAGCTAAGATTTTGAAGAAGAGTTTTGTTATGAAATGAATCTTTGAATTTATCAGAACTAATCTGGATTAGATTACGCATATCTTTTTCACTGGTTAGTTTTTCTTGCAGATATTCTACATTTGCCACTGACTTTCTGAGCTCTATCCTGTCTCGAACTAAATGATACACTCCTAGAAAAATAATATCGCTGTCATTTTCAAAAAATATTTCTGTTAATGCTTGCTGTTGATTCACTCTTCCGCCTGATTCGAGCATTACAGCCATTTGCCTGGACTTTTGTATGGTAGAAGTTAAATAGGAATTAACCGTCAGACCAATCAACTCGGTAATCTGGAAATTGTTCTCCTTAATGCGAACTTCGTTGTCCTTTTTGAAATAATAAGTTGCAAGATATATAATCACAGTAGTCACGGTGATAAATAGCAAGGAGGTAATCGACATTAGCTTTAATTGAATTGACCACTTTGGTTTTAATGCCACAGTAGAAATTTCTTCACGGCTATCTTTGTTTAGCCGCTTCGATGTAGTATGAAATTTTTCTGCAAAGTAGGATTCTACTTGTTGGTTTTGGTTCTCTGTTTTATTGGTATCGTCTTGGTTCATAGCTACTGGATTTCAAATGTATTCTTTGGGTAAACTAAATGTAAAGTGGAATTTTTAGGGTTTAGAAAAAAATTCCATAACTCGGCAGGTATACATCGCTTCGCACGGGTAAAATAAATCATTGACAAAATATTCCAAAATGTCATATTGAGTTTATGTGGAATATCAGAAGGACAACTGATTTTATTCTTTGGATTAAGACATTAGACGATGATGCAAAAGAAGCAATTTTGAAAAATCTTATGATCTTGCAAAATCTAGGTCCGTCATTGGGAAGACCGCAAGTCGATACGATTAAAGGTTCAAAGATTAAGAATCTGAAAGAGTTAAGGATTCAAAATAAAAATCGAGTCTTTAGAATTTTCTTTGCGTTTGATCCTGAAAGAAATATTATTCTTCTAATCGGTGGGGACAAAAAAGGGGATAATCGCTTTTATGAAACTATGCTTCGAAAGTCTGAAAGATTATATGAACTGCATTTAAGTCAACTGAGGAGGACGAAAAATGAAAAGAGTCACAAAAAAAAAGAAAGCTGATTTTTTAGATGAGCTTGCAGCGATGCTTCCCAAAGAAAGAGTCGAACGAGCAAGAAAACAAGCAAAGAAAGAAATTTATCAAATTCAACTTTCTGAATTACGAAAAAAAATGGGAATTCGCCAAGAGGATATTAAGCTGTATTCGCAATCTGGAATTTCCAAAATCGAAAGCAGAAAAGATATGAAAATTTCTACCCTGATCGAATACTTACATGTAATCGGTCTCGGTATGGAAATAAAAGTTTTTCCAAAAGACGTTAGTTCTAATAGGAAAAATATTGTTCTGTTGCGTGCGTGAGTCTAGGAGTAATTAAATGAGAGCGCTAAATATCAATTTGCCTGATTCACTTGTGGCTAAGATGGAAGAATTATCTAGAAAAGATGGAATTTCTCTCGAATATTTTGTAAGCCTTGCAGTTGCCGAAAAAATTTCATCGTGGGTTACTGATGGATTTATCCAGGATAGAGCCAAGCGAGCGAATAAAGAAAAATATCTCCAAGTCCTCAAACTAGTTCCTGATCGCGAGCCTCTAGAACACGATAAATTGTAATGATGTAAGGAAATGCCTGCGCAACTGCGTAATAATCTTAAAAAAATTCTTCTCCTTTTGAAAATCTGCCTTACATATTAGGGGGTAATTTAATTATTCCCCTTATGAAACTTCTGCCCTTAACAAATGATTTTGTGTTCAAAGCTGTCTTTGGGAAAAATCCCGATTTGCTTCTCGCTCTATTAAATTCTTTTCCTGAATTTTCAAACGAAAAACAGATTGAACATATCTATATTTTAAATCCAGAACTTCCAAAGGAATTTAAAAAAGATAAGCTTTCTATACTCGATATTCAAGCAACCGACAAGAGTGGAAATCGTTTTCTTATTGAGATGCAAGTCTCTCATCGAACGTTTTTTGAAAAACGCATTTTATACTATTGGGCAAAATTGTATTCTAAAAGTATTTTGAAAGGACAGAAGTATGATAAATTGCCGAAAGTATATTCTTTTAATTTTGTAAATTTTACTCTTTTGCCTAATAGAAATAAATTCCATTCTGTTTTTCATATTCTAGAAAAAAATGATTCGAAATATCGTTTGACAGAAGACTTAGAAATTCACATTATTGAATTAAGAAAATTTTCGCGTGCTTTGGAATCATTGGAAACGAATCTAGACAAATGGATATTCCTGCTAAGAGAAGCACAAAATTTAAGAGGGGAGCAAATGAAGACATTAGCAAAGAAAAATCCAAAAATCAAGAAAACCATCTCCGAGCTAAAAGTTGTCTCCTATACCAATGGGAAGCGAGCAGACTATGAGGCAAGACTGAAAGGTGAGTTTGATTATAATACTGATATGGGTTATGCTTTCGATCAAGGACTTGAAAAGGGATTAGAGAAAGTTAGAACATCTATCTTACTTGCGATTGAAATGGTTCTTGAATTAAAGTTTCATTCAGAAGGTCTAAAACTATTCCCCGAAGTCCAAAAAATAAGAGACCTAGATCATCTCGAAAAAATTCTACTTAAAATTAAAAAAGCTAAATCTATTTCTGAGGTAAAGAAAATGCTTTAATTTCTATCTCTACCAATGCGAAAATGGTTTATGCTTTCTAAAATCCTTATCCTACTTCTATTCTTTCTTCTCCAAGCAAGTTGTCTTATTCGGGATAATGGTAAGTTGCCGGAGTTGTTGATTTTAAGGGAGTTGGGGAAGAAGGCGGTGGGGGTAACTGGATTTACAATTGGAGGAACAATATCGGGACTAAACTCAGGAGGTTTTATTGTATTGCAAAATAATGGGACTGATACACTTACTTTTTCTAGGAATGGTTCTTTTCAATTTCCAACTGGTAGTAGTAAGTTAGCAGATAATTCCGCATATGCTGTAAGCATCCTCACTCAGCCTGCAAACCAAACATGCGTGCTCTCTAATGCTTCGGGTACGATTTCTGGGGCAAATGTAACTAACATAAATATCGCTTGTTCCATTGGAATTTTAAGTAGTGGAACGATTCTAAATCTGCTTACATTAACAGGCGGAGTTACTACTTTGAATGGTTCTCCTTGTGCCGCGACTGCTTCGGGTTGTGCAATTGTAACCGGTTATGCTGATTCTACTACTCCGGATTCAGTAAAATTCAACGCAGCAGAGGGACTTGTCACGGATGGAACAAACTTATATGTAGCGGATAAGAGCAACAATCGAATTCGTAAAGTTGTAATAGCAACGGGTGCTACTACAACACTTGCGGGTAATGGAACGAATGCGAAAGTAGATGGGACAGGTACTTCTGCATCGTTAAGTCAACCTCGTTTTATT
>JANMOF010000498.1:0-27395 GCA_031368925.1 Leptospiraceae bacterium | reverse complement strand
TCTGCACGCCCTTGTTGCAACCGAACAGACCGAAAAATCTGCCTGCGATTCTTTTTTCAGAGCATTTTTACTTTCATCGCTCATAGAATTTATATTTTGAGTCATCGTTGACTTTGAAGTAGAATAATTCCCGTTGTTCTCCATTCTACTCGTTACTAACTCTGTCAAGTATAAGACTGATTTGTCATTATCTTCCTTATTTTTAGAACAAGAAATTATTATTAAACACACGCATAATAGCAGGTAGACTTTCACAAAAAAACCTCGGATTATTTTTTAACTCAGTAACTAAAATAGAGTCAGAATCTTTTTGATAATAGTAGTTTTTAGTTAGAAATGCAATAGGTATATTCTGCAATTGTATAGGTATTAGGGATAATACCTATACAATTCATTTGAATAAGTAAATTATTGAGCGATATTAAGTGACTCTAGTAAATATTTAGCGTGGGCTACGTTGCTTTGCCCTAGTTGCTCGTAAATCAGAAGATGCTTGCTATTATCTACAAGGACATAAAAGAAACCTTCACCGATATGCTCACGATGAGAAAATTCAAATTTCAAACCTAGCTCTTCGATTAAGACTGGTGGACATTCATCCCAAAGGCAATCTAACCAATGAACTAGATTCTGAAATTTTGTAACTGGTACATTAGCTTTGCGCGTAATAGCTATTTTCCCGTCCTTAGTAATTTGTATCTGACAATCTACCTCAGATGAATTTACTAATTTTGAAAATAGAAATTCAATATTATTCTCAGGATTAGTATCAAATAACTTCATTCGAAGATTACTTCTTCTTTACATCCTTCAAATCATCTTTTTTCAAAAGAACTTCTTTCTTGTCTTCTTTATCTTTAGTTTCTTTGGACTCTTTTTTTACGAAGCCGCAAGCTGCAGCATAGTCTTTGCCTGTAGCCGCATTCGGAACAATCGGATTATACTTCACAGTTTTCTTTTCTATACGCTTGAATTGATTCGATTCAATTCCATAAGCGAGATCAGCAAAACGTAACAGGTGACAGTTCTTTAGCATTTTGTATTCACTAGATACAGTTTCTTTTTTATAACGACTGGTTTGCTTTTCTTGGGACTCGTAGCACATAGCTAAGAGTTTGTGCGGCTCTGCTTCTTTCTCGTACTGCTCGCCTAGCGCAATATACATTTCTAAAACTTCACCGGACTGATTATAATTTTTCAAACGAAATTGATGTTTGATATATTCTCTATAAATACTGGCTTTTAAATCAATGAACACGGGAGATGTGATTGCATCTGGATTTTCAATTTTATCCAGGGCATTCATGGCTTTTACTAATTCAATGACGGATTTTTTGCGTCCTTCAAGCGACATACGCCTGTATTCCTTATCCATCGAACTTTCTCTGGCTTTTTTTTGCCATTCAAATTTATCTTGTGTGCTAGTTTCTTTTTCTTTCGCCTGGATTTCTTTTTTTTCTTTGATTGTTTTTTCAGTCGCTTTATAAATCGCAAGAGAGGAATTGAAAAAATCCCTCGCTTCTTCGAGACGAACCTTGGTGTTTTCTTCGCTTAGATCATCAAAGATTTTTACATCTTGAAATGCCTCTACTTCATCCGCTTCTTTTCCCCACGAACCCTCCGCTTTTTTCGGGTCAGAAATAATTAATTCAACTTTGTCTTCCTGTTTTGCATCAGCAAATAAAGGAACAATCGAGCCTATTGTAATAAATAAAAGAAGTAAGGATGTATATCTCATGCTTATCATTTCGGTAAAAGAGGAATTTTTCTTAACGTGAAGAAAGGAAAAGATTACTCGTATTGCTTTAATACAGTGGGTAGCTTACCTGCTGTCTTAAACCTACCCTATGTCAACATAGGTCATATACTCACAATCTGGAAACCGCGAACAAATATGATACTGTTTTCCTTTCGGATTTTTTCTTAGTAAAATTCTATTCTGACATAAAGGACAGAGATTTTCAGTCTCCGCTTTCTTCTTTTTTGAGACTGGTTTTTGAGATTCAATTTGCCTTAGTCCAGTTTGGAATTTTTCGTAAAATGCTTTTAGAAATTCGAGACGCTTTAATTTCCCTGTAGCAATCTTATCCAAGTCTTCTTCTACATCTCGCGTAAAATGATTTTCAAAAAGATACGCTATATTAGCCGTTAGAAATGTATTTACCTCAAGTCCGAGTTCCGTCGGGAAAATAGATTTCAATTTTTGAAATGCATATTTTCGTTTATACAATACCTCAATCGTATTAGAATACGTAGAAGGTCTACCAATTCCTTCTTTTTCCATTTTTTCTACAATGCTTGCTTCTGTAAACCGTGCCGGAGGCTCTGTGTATTTTTGTTCTGATTTAGCTTCTAGAATTTTAACTTTATCCCCTACTTTTAATTCAGGTAAAGACTTTTCTTTTTTCCAATCGGGGTAAATGACAGTATACCCATCGAAAGTAATTCTTCTACCATTTGCAGTAAATTTTAATCCAGCGATACTTCCTTCTACACTCTGGTTGAATCCTTCTTCGGGACTCATTTGTGATGCGACTGTTTTTATCCAAATCAAATTGTATAAATTCCATTCGTCCGGTTGTAAAATTCCTTTTAGTTTATCCGGCATAATGGAAGTATCCACAGGTCGAATAGCTTCGTGCGCGTCTTGGACTTCGGGCTTCGTGTTTCTGGATTTAAAATTTCCTATATACTTACTTCCAAAATTCTTATCTATAAAAGCCTTTGCCTTTCTTTGAAAGTCTTCACTAAGTCTTGTCGAATCCGTTCTCATATAAGTAATAAGCCCGGTTGTGCCATGCTCTTTACCTGTGTAGACTCCTTCATACAGTTTCTGTGCAACCGACATTGTTTTCCTTGTGGAAAACTTTAATTTTCCGCCTGCTTCTTTCTGTAAGCTTGCAGTTATAAAGGGAGGTGGAGGAAATTTCTTCTTAGCCTCTGAGACTACCTTTGTGATTTCTAATTCCTTTTTAAATTTTCTAACATCTATTTTCTCCGAAAGATTCTTCTGAATATTCTTTCCAAAGATTTTCTCCCAGGTTTCGATTGCGTCCTTTTCACTTTTAATTTTCTTTTCTGGATCATGGAGTTGCATAGAAAAGTTTTCACCCGATGGAATTTCCACATTTACGGATAATCGCCAGTATTCTTCGCTTTTGAAATTTTGAATTTCTAATTCCCTTTCACAAAGCCACCTAAGAACAACGGATTGCACTCGCCCCGCCGAAAGAGTTGGATTATGCAAATGCTTCCAGAGAACTGGACTCAAGCGATAGCCTACAATCCTATCTAGAACTCTTCTAGTTATTTGGGATTCAACTAAATCCATCTGGATTTTGCCAGGTGATTTTAAAGCAGTAACTACGGCATTTTTTGTGATTTCGTGGAGCTCAATTCTAGAAATTGGCGATTTAGTCTTCGCAAGCAAAGTCGAAAGATGAAAACAAATCGCCTCCCCTTCTCTGTCAGGATCTGCGGCTAATATGACTTTATCTGCATTCTTTGCGAGAGATTTTATTTCACTTACCGTTTTACTAGCACGCCTAGTAACAACTAAATCAGGAGTAAAATCATTTTCTATGTCTACGCCAAATTCTTTTTCGGGGAGATCCATCACATGTCCGAAAGAGGCTACTACTTTGTAGCCGCTTTCTAGATATTTTTGAATCGTTCTTGCTTTGGAAGGCGACTCTACAATGAGCAAAGTAAAACTCATGAAATAGAATTTACCTGCAACTGCGCATAACGGTCAGTCATCCCTGAAATATAATCACAGACTGCACGGTATTTTCCGTCTTCTTCCATTCGCTTTCGATATGCTTCTGGAATTTCATCTACATGCAATATAAAATAGTTGAATAGCTTTTCGATTATTTCCTGTCCACGTGTAGACATTTGCATGACTCTCTCGTGATGATAGAGATCATCAAGTAGGTATTTTTTTAACTCTCTTACCCTTTTAAAGGTTTCATCCGAGTAGCTGGCAATTCGAACTCCACTCGCCCAAACTTTTTTTAAATCCTCAGATGTTTCAATTTTATTTTTTTTCAGATTTGCCTCTGTCGTAGTTGTAAGATCGGTCACGAGCAGGTTTAAAATTCCACGGATTGTAGACCTGGTCAAGATGTCCGAGCTTGCATTCTTATATTTTTCTTTCATAATTGTATAGGTCTCTTTCCAGAGGCTAACTTGCATTAGACCTGCTATCGAAATATATTCCATTTCTAAACCATCTTCAATATCATGACAGCTATAGGCAATTTCATCTGATAAATCTGTAAGAAGAGATTCAAGGCTCGGTCCTTCGGTAAGGCGAAGTTCGTTTAACTCTGATTTTGCGTAATCTCCCCCGTGCTTCATAATTCCTGAAAGTGTAACTTTGCATAAATTAATTCCGGGAAATTCGGGGTAACGATTTTCTAGAATTTGGACAATACGAAGGGATTGCTTGTTATGCTCAAATCCACCATTACCTTTCATAAGCTCCGAAAGAATATCCTGTCCCGCATGACCAAATGGGGCATGTCCAATGTCATGTGCAAGTGCAATGCATTCAGCTAGATAGGAATTAAGTCCGAGATTCGTTGCGACAGAGCGAGCAATGCCGGATACTTCTAAAGTATGCGTTAGCCTCGTTCGAAAATTGTCTCCTTCTGAATTCGTAAAGACCTGCGTTTTATATTGCAGTCTTTTAAAAAAACGGGAGTGATAAATTCTATCTCGGTCTCTTTGGAGCGGCAAACGAAATGTATCTTGTTTCTCTTCATAAACGCGGTTTATTGATTCAATATGCTTTACCCCGTAAGGAGTAATCTTTGCATCTTCTTCGGTATATAGTTCTTCGATAGTTTTAATCATAAAAATTAATGCTTGTAGAATTGCGTTAATTGGCAACTTAGTATTTACAAAATATGGATTTCTTAAACTTGTTAGTCGATTTTTTTTCCAACTATGGATACTTTGCAGTATTCGGAGTTTTAATTTTATGTGGGTTTGGTCTGCCGGTTCCCGAGGATATATCTCTAGTTGCCGGAGGAGTTATTTCCGCTTTAGGCAATACTAACGAGCATATAATGTTTGGAGTTGGTATGGCTGGTGTCCTTATCGGAGATGCTGTTGTATTTACCGCCGGTCTAACCTTTGGCGAAAAAATTCTACAAAATAAATTTGTAGCAAGAATTATTACTCCAGACAGATACGAAATGGTTCAAAAGCAATTTGAGAAGTATGGAAAATGGGTGGTCTTCATGGCGAGATTTATGCCGGGACTGCGAACACCTATTTTTTTAACAGCGGGAGTCTCAAAGCGAATCAGCTTTCTTCGTTTTTTTATTACAGATTTTTTAGCAGCAATTATCAGTGTTCCCGTCTGGGTATACCTAGGATTTTATGGGGCTAGTAACTTTGAACAACTTAAGATTTGGATCAAACAGGGGCAAATTACAGTTTTTCTATTGGTAGCAATTGTTATTTTAGCGTTAGCAGTAAAAATATATCGTTCAAGAAGAAATGCGTAAATGGACATACTTTCTCAGCCTGTTCTCATTTTAAATACTAGTTATTTACCCATCTCGATTAAAAGTGTGCGGGATGCGATTTGTATGGTTTTACTTGAGAAGGCTGAAGTGATTAAAGCAGCAGAAAATTTATTTATTCGTTCAGAAAAATTAAAAATCCCGGTGCCTTATGTAATTCTTTTAGCAAATTACTACCAGGTTCCGAGAAAGAAAACGAAAGTATCAAGAAATAATATTTTAGAAAGAGATAGTTATACTTGTGTTTATTGCGGAAAACAACCAACTCACAGTAAGCTTACCCTCGATCATATTGTTCCAAGAAGTCGTTGGGAAACCATTCCAAAAGATAAAAAACCCTCCGAGTTTAATTCCTGGGATAATATTGTTACAGCTTGCAGGGAATGTAACACTAAGAAAGGAAATAAGCTATTGTCTGAATTACGATGGAAAGCACCCGAGATTAAGAGAATGGATTACCGCCTAAACCATATCCCGCATATCAATGGAGCTTCTGCCGAGAAGTATGGCTGGAATGATTATCTACAAGTATTCAAATAATTGAATGCGATGAGCTTAGCATAAAGTTGACACCAAAGTTTATTTATTAGTAATGGTGAGATATTCATGAAGTATTTAGCCCTTTTAACCAAATTCCTTTTAATCCTGGGATGCACAAATTATTCGGTGACCAAATCTAAAACAGTTCCACCAATTCTTGTCTCCATAACTGCCATTTCTGGAGTGACTGCAGGATACACCATCAAAATGAGAGTAACTAATCAGGAGCCTTTCTTCGCGGGTTACAAACTGTATTTCGCAGCAAATGAGAACGGTGCAAGAAATCCATCTGATTTGAATTCAGGACTTAGTTGCACGAGTGGACCTGCGATCATTCCAAATCAACCAATAGAATACGTTCTAGAAGTCGCAACAGATGTGTCTACCCTGCCTGCGAATAGCAACAGGCTTTGTACCTATCAGACAACTCTTACATCGGGACAATATATATCAGTCCGAACTTTACTAGTTTCGATTCAACCTTCCAACCAAGGAGGAAATAGAATTAACCCCTCTCTGCCGTCAAATACCCTGATCGTGCCTTAGTTATTTTAACCACACGTCAATACTGAGTATAGAATCTTTTGAATCTCTAACCCAGAGGGAATTTGGATGCTCCTGGATTAGTTTTATATACTTTGCCTTTGCTAGGTTTAATTCTTCTTTCAGTTGCAATTCAAAGTCTGCATTAGGAGTGGTCTGGTTATTATATTTTTCTCGCGATTTGAAATACCTTAGAATGGAATCATTCTGTAATTGCTTCGCTTCTTTATATAGAGAATAATCACTATTAGCTGAAGTTTTTTTGAATACCTCTTCATGCTCGTGCCTATTTTCAAAGAATTTTTCGAGAGTGTGTCGATGTCTCATTAGCTCTAGAAAAATAACCTCTGAATTAAACTCACCTTTATCGGGATGATACTTAAGTGCTAATTCATGAAATCTATGCTTGAAGATTTCTTCGGTGGCAGTTAGTTCGAGTCCAAAAAATTGGAACGCGTCGTCTACATCCATTGCACTCATAGTTTTTACATGACAGGTTAATACGCCTATGACTCAAGTATTTTTTAAGTGCGTTTTTAATTGTCTTTTAATTAGATGGGTGTTCAATTCTTTTTTGTATTCGGAGGTAATTGATTCTAATTTTTCATCACAGTCTTGTTGTAAGCGGAGGCAACATTCTACTAGTTCTCTTATCTCTATTACTTTAGATTTTATATTTTTATCTTTGTGATGCTCTAAGATAAATAGAATTCTTACGTTCTGGTGGGTGATTTTCACACCAGACTCTCCATCTCCATAAGAGAGAAGAGTTTGCATTTTTGTGAGGTTGGATTTTAAGACTCTGAGTAATTGATAGGTATACTGCAAAGTCCCTTTATTTACCCTTGTATAGAAATTCCGCTAGTGCGAGGTGAGGAAGGAACAGCAACTGTGCCTTCTTTCTTTGCAATTTCTTCCCAGGAGCCTTTGAGCTCAGAAAGAATTCGAACCACTTCCTTTAGGATTTTGGAATCCTTTTGAACATTTGCCTCTAAGAGCCTCTTCTTCATGTAAATATATAGGCTAAGTAAGTCTTCTGCAATTTTACCACCCTCTTCCATGTTGAGCGATGTCATTAACTCAGTGATAATATCCTGGGATTTAATAATGTTTCGATTTACTATTTCATACTTACGCGGGGTCATATTCTCAATCGCGGTGTTGGCAAAGCGAATGGCACCTTCATACAACATTACAACTAGCTTACCCTGGCTCATTGTAGAGATTTCATTTGATTTATATGGATCGTATCCGGAATTATATGTGGATTTTCTTGCTAAAGACATTCAAAACTCCTATTCAAAATAACCTTCGACCAAAACGCCCGACTGCTTGACGTAACCTAGAAAGAAAATATCTCATTTTCAATAAATTTTCAAGGATAAAAAAAAGGAATAAGAATTTTTTCGGGGCTCTCAAGGACGAAAATATCCTATTTTGAGTTCTTGGGGAAAATGTAAAAATATTTCCCCGTTCTCTTTTACATTTATTAGTGTTTCAATGGCTCTCATAACATAACTTCCTTTTTTAATGACTTTTGTCAGTTGCCTCAAGCAATGGAGTGCCACCATTTTTATCTTTCGCATTGATGTCTGCACCTTTTGCAATTAGACTATTGGCTAATACAAATAAGCCGGCTTGGAGCAAGGTGACGGACAGCATCAGAAGATAGTCCGTTCCGCAGTGGATACTCGCAGTTAGGTGGTATTTTAAAAGGTATTCAGACTTACGGTTTCTTTTTGTCATTCAATGCACTTAAATTTAGCTCATAGCTTAATCTAAATCCAAAATAAATATCATCAGTATTAAATTTAGGTTTTTGCAATTGAGTAGCTAAAAATCTATCAATACCGAAATTGCTACTTCTCCCATCTCCAGTAACTTTCCAGTTCTCATCCATTTGAAAAGTTGTTCTTAAATTTGAAAAAACTAATCCAATATTAGTAAACTGTTCTTCGGAAAGTCTGAACCTTAATCCAATTTGAGCTTCAATTCCTCTATAAGTAATTCTTCCTTTTTGACTATCCATAAAAAAATTATCTAATCGATTTATTGATAAACTTATTGCATGGTTATTGATAGCTGCAGAACCTTTCAAGTCCATATAATGCAATTGAAAAATATATAAAAAATCAGAATTATAAATATATTCTAATTGTCCTCCAATTGAAAATCCTCTTGCCGATGTATTGAAATCGCCTCTACTTGTTATATTGAATTGATTATCTTTAATATATAGAGGATAATAGTTATAACCTCCACCAAAGATAGTATGTCCTAAAATAATGGCTGGTTTATAGTTAGAAGATTCAAAAATTCTATAGCCTGCACGTATACCTCCGTATCCTCTAGAGCCACCTCCTTCGTCCAGCCCTAAAACATCTTTTTCACGAAATGCAAGATATTCTCCAGTATATGAATACGATTGAAAGCTACGGGCTTGCCAAATCCCACTTCTGTGTAAATAATAATTAACAAATACCTTCTCATAACATGAGCAAATATTTAAAAAGAAATCTGCTTGGCTATTAGTCGGGGAATTGCTTGCTCTATTAATATATCGCCCGTCAATATTATTATTATATTTATAAACATCATACGAAATGTTTGCAAAAGAATTTTGATATACTCCAGCTCCTGCCCCAAAAGAAAAACTTCTTATTAGAATTTCTAATACTAAAATGTATAACTTGAAAAACGTATTCATATTATTCTTTTAAAATGCCACCCAACCAAACATGCCCGTACCGCATATATCACGTCAAGAGTAAAAACTCAGGATTTTCTATTTTAAATAGACAAACGATAATAAAAAGTGCGCAGATGATTATTCATACAGAATCAATCCCAATTGTGCGTAGTAAAAACCCATCGTATCTTTTATCGGTGTGCATCGGTGGTAATCTTAAAAACCCCCGAGTCAAAGGACGATTACCCTGAAACTAATTTCCGTTTACCTTTCTATAAGAAGCCTATAACTATCATACAGTGCATAAGGCGCATTAAACTCGGTGTAAGTGGGGCTAGGCTTAGGAGTTTAGATTGTATTGTAACCGAGTTTGATGCCCCATTTGAATCGCATAATAGTAAACGTCATCTTATCGGAAGTGTATACACTGATTATTATTTACTCACCTTACGCAAGGTGAGCGACCAGCGTGCCCAGCGCTGAAGGTGGGGTTACACCTAACGGTGGGTTCGCTGCCGCGGGCTATTGATTTTATTAATTCATTAGATTTATCTAATATTTTAAATTTAATAAAATATTCCATAGTTTTACTCTTTTGCGTAAGGTGAGTTATTTATACAGAATAAATCCAAACTGCGCTGAATAAAAACCCGTCGTATCTTTTATCAGTGTTCATCGGTGGTAATCTTAAAAAATCCCCCTTAAAGAGTCAAATAACGATTACCCTGTAATAATTTCATACAGTAAAATTGGGATTGCCTTTCCTTTTACTCGAACCAGGTCTATTTCTCGAATAGGAATTTCATTTGGGTTAATAGCTCGAATTACTTCCTCGGAAACAAGTAGCTTTGTATTATATTGTTTATTTAAACTTTCAATTCGGCTCGCCAAATTCACAGTATCCCCAATGACTGTTGTATCAATTCGAGAAGGTGAGCCAATAGTCCCAAGGATTAAATCACCTGTATGAATTCCAATTCCAATCTCAAGCGAGGAATTATCCGGTAGTTTAAATTGGCTCGATAACTCAAGCATTTCCATGGCAGCAAGAATTGATTTTTTTTCATCTGGAAACAAAGCCATGATAGCATCGCCAATAAATTTATCTATAAACCCGTCATACTTTTTTATGATTGGTTCCATTTTTTCTAAGTATTGATTTAAGAAGCTAAATACTTTTTCTGGCTGTGTTTTTTCGGACATGTTTGTAAACCCACGAATATCAGTAAATAAAACAGACATCCGGCAAGAGACAGAGTCGCCCTGCCTAATATCGAGTATGCTCTCTTTGTTTAGATTTTTTAAAAATTCTTCTGGAACAAACCTTTGGAATGAAATAGATAATCTTTCTTGTTGCAATCTCGAAGCAATTTCTTTTTCGAGTGCTGCCTTTCTTGTTTCTTCTTCTCTTGTCCTGAGATCATTGATTCGATAACCCAACGCGAGGCTTAACAGAATTGCCTCAAAGGCTGCACCCGGTATTTGTAAATAATGCATATAGAAATTAGAAGGCAAAATAGTCAGGTTAGAGCCAATGTAGCAGACTACTGAAATTAAAAGCCCCGACCATGCTATTATAAAATAAATGGCTGGCTTATAATTATTTTTTATAGCTGTAATGGAGGATACAACGATTAGCCCCGCAGCTATAAGCGGATGCAAATTAGCAATCAAGACTCCCAAGTCATGCGGAATTACAAAATAGAAACAGGCTGAAATAATTCCAAGTACGATTACAAACTGGAACCATTTATTTAAAACCGGAGAAAATAAAAAAACATTTAAAAATCTTCTAGAAAATAAAGACGCAAAAACAGAGGTAAGGATTGCAAAAAAAGGAATAAACTTAGTCTGGAATCGAACCAAGAAATCGCGATACAAATATCCGGCATAACCATATACAAAAAAGAAAAACATTCCAAAACTTAAAATATAACATACATAGTATAAATATGTTCTATCCTGGATCGTGGTAAATAATAGCAGGTTGTAAAGTGCCAGGGACAAAATGATTCCAAAAAATAATCCGAAGGCTAAATGCCTGTAACCGTCAATTTGGTTTAGTGTTTTTTTATTCCATATATAAATCGGGGTTGTAAGCGGCTCATCCGAATTTACCTGTAAGTATATTCTTACTTTTCTTGACTTATTGATTATAGGGAATTGGTAAAATGGGTGCTCTGAATATTTTTCGTGAGCGAGATAACTGATACCAGACTCTTGCGAATAAATCCGATTATCCTCCTGTATCTGGTAAACTTTTATCGTAAGTAAGGTTGCAGAGGGTAATTCTAAAATCCATTCAGATTCATCCCTCCTCTCCAAGTCAAAATACATAGAAACAAAATCATGAGTAATTCCAAAGCTAAAATGCTCTGCACCCAGTTCCCGAAATTGGTTTTCTTCAGTCAACTTGATTAATTCTTCAAAATGCAAATTCTTTGGAGATTTATAAAAATGAATTTGTTTTACCTTAAAGAATTTGTTTTCAGACTTTAATACAATGTTTCCTGCATCTTCCTTTATACAGGAAATCATGACTAAGAAAAAAAATACGTATAGAAATTTTAATCTATTCATTTAAAGTAAGATTACTGTATTCACTATTTCGAAATATTAATGTTCTTTCTTTTCTTTGTTAAAAATTTCTTTTATCTGGTTGATAAAAAACAAGAGCGGAGAATCGGCAGAAGACCCATCCGATTTATAGACTTGAAACTGCATCCCGTTTAGGTTTTTGGCAAATGCGTCCGCTAGAATCGGAAGAGATTTTTCCATAAATTCTTTTTCTAAACTAGCAGGACTCATTTTTGCTTCGGCAGCTAATTTCTTTTGCAGGTAATCTAGTTCTTCCTCATGAGTAAGCCTCGCCGCGTCTGCCTGAGATTTTGATCTCTCTAATTCAAAAGCAGTTTCTTTTCTTTGAGTTTCTAATTCCTGTAAGAGTCTGAAATTGCGAATCTCTTCTTCTTTCTCGGCTCGAAATTTTTCTAATTCAAAATTCTTTTCTTCGTTTTGCCTTGAGAGCAAGAGATTATTCTCTGTTATCCGTGCATTGTTTTTTTGTTGTTCCAGTTGTTGGTTGAGTTTATGTTCTGCAAGTAGACTTTCTTTTTCAATTTCCCGCACTTCAATTTCTTTTTGGGTTTCAAGTTCTGCAAAACGAGAAGATTTGAGTTGAGAAGACTTAAAAGAGCTTTGCATAGACTTAAATATTTCTGCATCCTGAATAAATATATCCTGGATTTCAGTGGTTACTACTTCTAATCCCCAACCTGTCTGTGGGTCAGAGACAATTCTGGAAAGCTCTAATCCTAAAGAGTCGGCAATTTCTTCTTTTCTTTTTCGATAACAGTTTTGTAAATCAAGCCTTGCTACAAATCGTTTGATCTGGGATCTACAAATATCTGCAATCATACGGGCTAATTTCTCTTCGCCTCTCTGACGATTAGAAAAATTTATCAGTTTGTAAATTCGTAGCGGATCCACGATACGATAGACTACCATACAGTGGATGCGGATATCTACATTATCCGACGTTAGCTGTGAAGCATCAAAAAGAATTTCCTTAAGACTAGTCGGAACAATAAAAACGGTATCTCTCGCCCACTTAAAGCAAGTAGCCCCCTGACCACTAGATTTTTCTTTAATTTTCCCACCTTGAAAATGAATCAGGTATTCACTCGGCAACGCCGTTATGTATCCCCAACTTTTATGCATTCTCGGGTCATCCGGTGAATTAGACGTTAGCTCAAATCCTGATTGCGACGCTTCTTGTTTTGCCATGGTATCCTCTATTTTAAAAAAGATTACCCATAAAGGAATATACGTCAATGAAAATAGAATAGAAAACACAAAAAGAAAAGAATCCTTTACCAGATATTGCAACCCGATAATATAGCGTAAGCCTACAAAACTAATTCATGATAAAAACCTAATGATGCAACTAAGTTTAAGAAACAAAGTTTTAACTGCTGTCGGAATATCCGGTATTTTATTTATCCTATCCCTATCTGCAATTGTTGGATACAGAGTTTATCTTTTTGTCGAATCGCACTCGCTAGAATTGGCAAATAAGACTGCAAAAGAAGTTGCAAAAGAACTTGAAAAATATATTGAAATTCCATTAAGCCAAATAGAAACCCTTTCCAATACCTTGAATAAGTCGCGCCCGGATAGAACTGGGTTTAATGCGATTATCCGCAAAATCAAAGAGGATAATGAGGAGTATATTGCTACTTATGGAATTTTTGAGCCTTATCTTTATGATGGACAAGATGGTGAATTTCAATATGCTCTAAGTCAGGATCATGATAAAAATGGAAGATTTATTCCCTACTGGACAAAGACTAAAGAGGGAATATTACAAGTAGAACCAAACCATAGTTTTGAAGAAGATAATCAAACTACACAATATTATCATTATCCTAAGAAATATTTAAAATCTTTTATCACAGAGCCTTACAAATATGAAATCAAAAGTCGCAAAGAAAGTGTATTTATGATTAGCCTCACTGCTCCCGTAGCGGATAATAATGGAAGATTCATAGGAATCGTAGGACTTGATCTCGCATTGAATGGAATCCAGGAATATATCAAATCTATGAATCTGGGGGATAGTTACATTGCTATTTATAGTGATGAAGGCAGGGTTATCAGTGCAAAAAAAGAAGAGCATATTGGTTTGCCAATTGAAGAAACTACTAACTCCAAAGAAATAATTGAAATCATAAAAAACAAAAAAGAAGCGCATCTATTAAGAGAATCTGGAAGTACCAAACAAACAGTATTAACCTATGCAATGCCAATCCACTTTAAAAACTCTAACCTTGTATGGATGATAAGTGTTAATATTCCGCGCACGCGATTTATTCAGGAAATCAAAAATATATTTTACTGGCTAATAGGCGTTGGTCTCATTTTATCTATTCTATTTTTAGTAGGAACTTACCTTTTTGCAGGAAATATTTTACAATTTATAGAAAAAATAACTTATATCACCACCGAAATGGGAAAAGGAAACTTAAGTGTAGAAATTGATATTAAGCGACAAGATGAACTGGGGCTAATTCCTATTTCCCTCTCTAGAATGAATGGTAATATGCTCGAAACTGCTTCCAATATAAAAAAATCCTGTGAAAATCTTTCTGATATTTCTAACAGCTTACGAAAAATTTCTACAGAAGGTGCGGACTCTGCAAGAACAAGCGCTGCCTCTTCGGAGGAAATTGCTGCCGCGATAAAACATATTGTAGACAGTTTCGAAATGGTAGCAGAACAAATTGGAACTCAAAATCTAGATATTCAGAATTTGAATAAAAGTATGCAATCGCTTGGAGAAATGATCACAAACGTTAGTAAGCAAATGAATGAATCCTTACGCAATATGGATAAAATTTCTGAAGTTGCAAAAATCGGACAGTCTTCCTTACAAAATACAAGTGAAGAAATAGAAAAAATTCATCGTAGCTCAATCGAGATGCAAAAATTTCTCGCGATTATTATTGCAATTTCAAAGCAAATCAATCTTCTTTCTTTAAATGCAGCCATCGAAGCAGCAAGAGCAGGAGAAGCAGGAAAAGGATTTGCAGTAGTCGCAGAAGAGATAGCAAAGCTCGCGGCTCAAACAAATAGAAGCATTGGTGAAATTAAAATTCTAATCGAGTCTAACCAGGTTTCTGCTTCTTCTGGAATTGTCACAACTACCAAAAGTATTGAGTCAGTAAAAGAAATCACCTCGCACATAACAGACGTTAGATCCCATTTAAAAGATGTGGATAATTTCTTTTATTCGCTAGCGGAATTGAATCGCTCCACTTTAAAAGATTATGAAAACATACGCAAGATATCGGAAAGGGTTCGCTCTGCCTCTATCGAAGAGAAAGAAGGAATTCTAGAAATTCATGCTGCTGTCAGTGAAATCACTATGAATATATTGAGTCAATCTTCTCTCACAGAAGAATTAAGTTTAAAAATAGAGGACCTTCTAAAAATTTCAGAAAACTTGAACCAAGTGGCTTCCTACTATAAAACTTAATTTCTTTATGATTGAAATTGCTTTAGGATAAAATATATTGACAATGAAAATGATTTAATCCTAAAGAGGATTTCCAAATGAAAAAATTTATTCTTCTTATCTGCACAGCAATGTCTTTGCAAGCAGCAGAACCCGTCGGAAAAGAACTTGCGTTAACTGTCGACCCGATCTGGGTAATTATTTCCGCCGCACTTGTTTTTTTTATGCAAGCTGGATTTTTAATGCTAGAGACAGGATTGTCGCGGCTAAAAAATACAATCAATGTTGCTATTAAAAATTTAATGGATTATATTGTTGGAACGATTGCCTACTTCTCCATTGGTTTTGCACTCATGTTTGGACTTTCCTGGGACGGCTTGTTTGGAACAAATCTTTTCTTTTTAGAAGGGCTCTCTACTGGAAAAGAATTTGCCTTCTTCTTATTCCAAGTTGCTTTCATGGGAACGGCAGCGACTATCGTTTCGGGTGCTGTTGCTGAACGAATTAAATTTTCGGCTTACTTAATTGTATCTCTACTTGTTTCTACTGTAATCTATCCAGTATTCGGTCATTGGGCTTGGGGTGGCGGTTGGCTTGGAGCACTTGGCTTTGTAGACTTTGCAGGCTCTACAGTTGTGCATTCTCTCGGCGGTTGGATATCTCTTTCTGGCGTAATACTGTTAGGCGCTAGAAAAGATAAATTTAATTCAAACGGCACACCTAGAAAAATTCAAGGGCACAATCTTACATTTTCGGTGCTTGGAGTTTTTATTTTATGGTTTGGATGGTTTGGGTTCAACGGTGGTAGCACTCTTGCGTTTACCGATGCAGTTCCACTCATCATAGTAAATACAACGTTATGCGCAAGTGCCGGAGGACTATTAGCAATTTTTATTGCATGGACTATATACGGTATTTCTTCTGTAGAAGATTGCATGAATGGGGTTCTGGGCGGCTTAGTCGCAGTAACCGCTGGATGTCATACGATTTCTCCCATTCACGCAGTTGTATTGGGTGGAGTAGCAGGAGTAAGTGTCGTCTATGTTACATGGATTTTAGAACACTGGTTTAAGCTGGATGATGTAGTAAGTGCGTTTCCGGTTCACGGTGTTTGTGGAATGCTTGGAACATTAGCAATACCTATTTTTTCTAAGGATGCGGCTATTCGTTTTATACCACAACTCACAGGTGTTGTGACCTGTGCTTTCTGGGCGTTCGGATTAGGATTTATCATTTTTTGGATTTTAAAAAATACAATTGGAATTCGTGTAGAGAATGAAAAAGAAGAAAAGGGATTAAATATTTCAGAGCATGGCTCGGGATCGAGTTGGATAGACTTAATTCATTCTCTAAAAGAGCTTACAAAAGGCGAAGGAGATTTAACTAAAAAAATTCATGTAGACCAGGGAACAGAAGCTGGCGCAATTGCGTTTTTAATGAACCGGTATCTTGCAAGCCTGGGAGAAATGATTTACACCATAAAAGAAAAATCAGTAGAGCTAGATGGTTCTGCACTAGAAATTTCAGCCGCCTGGGATACAATGAGTCAGGGCATACAAAAGGAAACCGCTAGCCTGGAAGAAATTTCTGCAATCTTCGATACGTTCAAAGAATCCTTCCAATTAATATCTAGCTCTGCAACCGAGCAACAGGAAATAGAAAGTCGCGCACACACCCTACTCTCCGATTTAGTATTGGGTTTTAAAAAAATTGATTCCGATTTAGGAGACAATGTAAAAAAATCTGAATCCTCTCTACGAAAAATTGATTCAGGAAAAAAAGAATTAGAGCATCTTGTTTCTGGAATGAGAGATATCGGGGACTCAGCAAAAAACGTAGAGCAACTTGTAAAAGTCTTAAACGATATATCAAGAAGATTAGGGATGCTTTCTATTAATGCATCTATTGAAGCAGCGAGATCCGGTGAAGCAGGTAGAGGATTCGGAGTAGTAGCCGCTGAGATTAACAACCTATCTATGAGCACCTCGGAAAATACTAAAAAAGCAACGCAAATGCTAGGAGAAATTCAAAGAGCAGTAACCTCTGGCAGAAAAAATGTAAATGAAACTGTAATCTCTTTCAGTGATATTTCAGAAAGATTTCAAGAAATTGCAAATATGCAATTAGAAATCCGCGAAAAAAGTTTAGAGTATTCGGACAAATTATCTAATCTAGATTCCTTAAATGCATCTATTTCTGAGAAAAGTAAATTCATATTCAAAGATATTATGGAAAGAAATTCGGAAATCTCAAATCTCTATCAATCCCTCGATGAAGTAAGTAAAACTTTTTACGACATCTCGGGAAGATCAGAGGAGCTAACAGCAACAGGAGAATTCTTAAAACAACTTGCAACTATCTTAAGTTCACTCGTCGGAAAATTCAAAGTGCAAGAGAAGAAGCCTATTCTATTAACAGGCGCATAAAATGATAAACATGAGAACGGGAGACCAAAATGGCTAAAATAGATGCATTAAAAGGAATGGGGGGATTTTACGACACGATGTTTTTTAGTTGTAATATTGGACTATACATAGTCATTAATGAAGTTCTTTTTGTCTTATTAATGGGCACAGGAATCTCTCAAAATGGCTACTGGCTTTTTGGTGCTCTAGCATTGATTACTATTATTGGAATGATAGCTTCCTTTATGAAATTAACTACAAGTCTAAATGAAATTAGACAATTAAAAGATGGAAATAAGAATGAACTAGAATATTTAAAAGAGAAAGCAAGCGCTTTTAGAACTTTACTTAGAGGTGCAGGCATTGGCTTGTTATTAATTTTTTATTGGGCAACTCATTATTTACCGCATTATAAAGAAAACTATTCTACTTTAAATTGGTCATTAGGTATCTCGGCACTAGTTTTATTTTCTTTCAGCATTTTTATAACTCTTAAATTGTTTAAAGTCGCCCGAGAAATGGGACCATTGTAATTATTTCTGCTTTGCCTTATTCGTGATAATCTGAGCCGCAATCATGATGCAGGGAACAAGAATCTCCGGAGTCAAGTAGCCAAGCCAGACAGCATGTGGCTCTGGCAATCCCACTTGGCTTATAGATATTATCCGCCCAAAGCCTGCGAGTAGAACATCAGCCGCAATAATAAATACAAGTGTGCTTTGCTCTCGAATATTTATACCTGTCCATAATGCGATAAGACCAGAACCAAAGTAGATGCCTGCCATGAAACGATGCACGTTATCAAGTCGTGGTGTCGTTTCAGGCTCGCCTAAATACATTTGCACGGTTCCACCAAACAGGGCAATTGCTGTAACTAAAAATAAACAAATTTGAACGACACGCTGACTTGGAAGAAGTGGAGCTTTCGAATTCATGATGACCTCTCTTTTTACATAGTGTAAAATCTTAACATCGAAGCGGCAAGAATAATAAAAAAATCTTTTAGAGAGAACGTAGAATCAAATTAAATGATATTTTTCTCTTAATACAGTAATGTGATGCAGTTCATGACCTAAAGTAGCTTTCAAAAAATCTTCTATTGTCATTTCAAATTTCCAGGCTTTTCCTTTTAACTGTAATTGTTCTTTGGAAAGAGTCTTATAGAAACTTCTAGTTGCATTTCTTACACTTTTAAAATCTTCCAAAATATCCGAAAAATCTAATTCATTAAACCTGCTATTATTTACATATAGTTCCTGGTCATAACCCGGAAGTAAAGTAGCGTCTCTACGGCTAAAGCATAGTATCCGGTAGATCATAATTCTCTCATGGTCTGTCATATGCCCTACTATTTGTTTCGCGCACCATTTATCGGGAAGAAATCGGTATTCTGATTCTTCTTTGCTTAACTTTTGTAATTTCTCAAAATTTGCATTCGAATAAAGCAAATCCCTGTAATCCGCATCACCTAGAAGCTCTATATAATAAGGAAAACCATCTGAAACTGTAAAATTCATAGACATTTTAGTTTTATTTCTAAAACTTTTGACTCCTGTTATTTTTTTACGAAAGACCCTAGAACTTCCCTTGCCTTTTCATTTCCTTTCTTCTCTGAAGAAATAGACTCTTTTAATTCAGAGTATTTACCAAGTCCCCTGACCTCTAAAGTTTCTTTCCCTGTTTTCTTTTGCGGGCAATTCTCGTTAGGCGTTTCTTTTAACACAAATGTCCTATAAATAATTCCCACAGGCTTTTTATTTAGAATTCGCCATTCTACTTTTCTTTTGTCAGCAGATCCAATCGGCTGACTCGGAAGCTCAATTGTTTCTTTTCCATCTTTGGAAATAATCTTAATAAACTCCATGCAAGCCGAATAGGAGATAATAATTGTATACCCATTAGGACCATTGCAATTTAGTGGAGCATCACTTCCTTCTGGAATATTTTCTTCTTTCTCATACCTACAGTCTTTCGAAATATTCGTGTAAATACTGCTAAATTTTTCTTCTGCGCCTATTGAATATGCTATTAGAAATATGATTAGAATTATGAATTTCATTGTTCCTCCGATTGAATTTAAGATATTTAATTTCTTTGCTTATGTAAATATTTTTTTATTCGCTTAAAATTGCTTTTGCAAATCATTTCTGACATTAGTTAATATTTCTCCTAGCATGTTTTCCCCTTTCCATTTATTTGAATCTAATCTATCTGGATTATCTATAGCAAGCGCAATTCCCCAGACGGAATCATTTGGATTTACTTCTACTAAAAGTCTTCCATTTGTTCTTAATAAGATTTCTCGCAAGTCAGGATTTTGGTAGAACTTCAAAAAGTTTCCTAAATATACAGTTTGGTATTTTACTTTATCCCATAGATTCGAATCGAAGTTACGGATAATCCTTCCTAGGCGCTGATGCTCTTTCGGATCATCTGTCTTCATTATTTCAGCGGCTGTTTCTTGATCGTTCATTAGAATTGCTTTTTGATACATCATGAATTGTTCAGCACAGTTAAATTCGATTCCAGAATAAACAAAAAAAAGCGGATAAACACTACTCATCCCCCAAAGGAAAACATAATTGGTATAAGAACTTTGCTTGTGACAGCTTTACCACCAATTATACAAGGAGAAAATTTTTTTCTTATATAAACCTCCAAGCATATAATATCTAAGCCGAATCCTATTTTTCTAATTAAGGTTGCGCGTTTTACGGTTCCATCTTTTGAAATAATTACTTCTAATGTAACCATCCCAGAAATTTTTTTATCATACGCCTCTTGAGTATATGCTGGCTTTAAATCTGGCGAGAGATCAACGGGAGGAATTCCTCCGGAGAGGTAACAATCAACTGGTATTTCAGGATTTTGTAAGGAGTAAATATTAGAATAGGTTAAAAAAAGGAAAACAAAAAATCGTAATGCATTCTTAACTTTCATTTTATTTTAATTCCCAATCACAAAAATCAGACAAATCACAGTTCAGACAACTACTCCGAAAAAATTTCCTTTAAAGATATGGATAAACCAAATACAGAAATTTCTTCTATTAAAGAAAATATTTTTTTCTCAGAATAGGAATCTGATTTTGGATGAGTGTAGACTTCTACGCATTTGCCGCTGACATCGACAATCCAGTATTCGTCTACTTGTCCTTTTGCGTAAGTCTTTCCTTTTTCTCTGTCATAGGAAAGAGAGCTAATTGCAATTTCAATAACAAGTCTTGCAGTAGTTGGCTTTGCATTTCGATAGTCTTGGACTTTTCCTTTGACAACAGAAATATCTGGCTCTAATTCTGAATCTGAGAACAGAATTCCTTTCTCGGCGCGAATAAAAAAGTCTGCAGGTAAAACCTTTTGAATCGCTTCAAAGAAGACTTGGGAATAAAAATCATGATCATTACTTTTAGTCATCTTATCTATGATAACTCCTTCTAATAATTCTGTTTTCTCATAATGAAGTGGATTTTCACGACACAGAAGAGCGTAATCATCAACTGTGATTTTTGTTAGTTGGATATTCGAAATTTCTAATAAGCCAGCACTCATACTTCTAAGCTAGTCTCGCAAGCTTCTTTTTCAAGTACTTTTTAAAATATGTAGATGATAGAATAACATGTAGCTCTCGAGATTCCCGACAGAAGATTTCGGGAATGATAGTCGGTGTCCTTAGTAGTAAACCTCCCCAACCCTCTGCGTCTCTGTGCCTCAGTGGCAAATATTTTTCCTAATTGCCCACAAACCCACTTTTAAAAATAAGTAAAGCATGCAAAAGAAAATTGTTTTTTTATGTTCGGGAAAAGGCTCGAACTTTAGAGCGGTGGTTGAACATATAGGCGCAAGAAAACTCGGGGTAGAAATCGCGGGACTCATTTCTGATAAAGTAGATGCCGGTGCACTTGAACTTGCGAAAGGTTTTGGAGTTCCTACATTTGTTATTCCATTCGAAAAATACAGGCAAGATAAAGAGAAATTTCACCTGGCAATGGAAAAGCTTTTAGTGGAGCTTACGCCTGACCTGATAGTAACTGCGGGTTATATGAGAATTTTACCCACTGCTATTATCAACCGTTTTGTGAATCGAATGATTAACATCCACCCTTCGCTACTCCCTTCTTTCAAAGGCTTAAAAGCAATCGAGCAAGCAATTGACTATGGAGTTCGCTATACAGGCTGCACGACGCATTTTGTGGAGGAAGGAATGGATTCAGGTGCAATAATTTTGCAATCAATTGTCGAAATCTTGCCGAATAGTACGGTAAGTGATTTGACTGCAAGGGTACATGCAGAAGAGCATAAGATATTGCCGTTGTCGGTGGAATATTTCTTAACCGATAGAATTGAAGTGAATGGCAGAAAAGTAATAATAAGAGAGTAATCATGATCAAAATCCAAAGAGCGCTCATCTCGGTGAGTGATAAAACAGGGCTAGTAGAATTTGCTAAATTTTTAGATTCTAAAGGTGTAGAAATTTTATCTACAGGCGGAACTCTTGCCACTCTAACCCAAAATGGAATCAAAGTAATTCCCGTAGAAGAATATACAGGCTCACCTGAAATTCTATCCGGTCGAGTAAAAACCCTTCACCCCAAGATTCACGGCGGGCTTTTGGGTAATCCTGATATGCCAGGACATAAAGAAGACTTGGCTAATCACAATATACCGTCCATTGATTTAGTAATCGTAAACCTTTATCCATTTGTAGAAACGATCAAAAAACCAAATGTAAGTTTAGAAGAAGCAATTGAGAATATCGACATAGGTGGACCTTCTATGCTTCGAAGCGGCTCTAAGAATTACAAACATACAGTCGTTGTAACGGAAATTTCTGATTATGCGCTAGTGCAATCGGAAATGGAAAATAATAATGGCTTTGTTCCTGTTAAGACATCCTACTCACTTGCCATTAAAGCTTTTTGTGTAACAGCCGCATATGATTCTAGTATTTCGAATTACTTAGTAGGACTCAGTGGCGAAAAGTTTCCGGAAAAACTCACCTTTGCGTTCAAGAAAAAACAAAACTTGCGTTACGGTGAAAACCCACATCAAAAAGCTGCCTTCTATGAGCCGGTGTTTGCAAAAAATGAATTTTCTGCTTTGCAAGGAAAAGAGTTATCGTTTAACAATATGCTAGACTTTGATGCAGCTTTTCATATTGCAGCTCTACTTCCTAAGAATACGGTCTCTATTATCAAGCATCTAAATCCATGCGGAATTGCGTATGCAGATACACCACTGGAATCATTTAAACTTGCCGTAAGAACAGATCCCATTTCTGCCTTTGGTGGAGTTATTGGAGTGAGTGGTGAGGTTAATGAAGATTTGGCGAAAAAGATTACTGAGAACTTCGTAGAAGGAGTGATTGCACAAAAATTTACACCAGAAGCGAGAGAAGTATTTTCGAAAAAAGCCAATATAAGACTAATTGAAATTGAAAGTTTCAAAGAGGCGTTAGGCGAAATGGATTTACGTCCGGTTCATCACGGGATTTTAATTCAAGATAGAGACTACGAAATGATTAGCCCTAAAGACTTCAAAGTAGTAACAAAAAAACAGCCTACAGAAGAAGATTTAAAAGGTTTACTCTTTGCCTGGAACGTTGTAAAATTTATCAAATCCAACGCAATTGTTTATACAGACTTAAATTCTACACTCGGAATTGGGGCAGGGCAAATGTCTAGAGTGGATTCAGTTCAACTAGGAGCAGCGAAAGCGGCTAAGTCTGATTTGTCGCTTGCGGGATCGTATGTAGGAAGTGATGCATTTTTTCCTTTCCGAGATGGAATTGATTCAATAGCAAAAGTAGGTGCTCGCGCAATTATCCAGCCGGGCGGAAGTATTCGCGACGAAGAAGTTATCAAGGCTGCGGATGAACATGGACTGATTATGGTATTTACTGGAATGAGGCATTTTAGACATTGATGGAATTTATACTCTACTTACTTTTTTATACGATTAGTTTTATCGTATTAGCTTTGGTGCGATATTACTATTTGCTTTTTAGCGATGTTGCAAGAGATCAATTCGATAGATCTGAATTGATTGATTTTGGTAAGCTAATACCTAAAGAAATTTTGAACATCCTTGAGGCTAATGGCAACATGCAAGAAGGTCTGATTGCAATGAGCGTATTTAGTCTTCTTGCCTATGGATGGTCGTTACTGGGAGGTCTTATTGGAACTCCTCATTACACAAATGAAATTGGTAATTATTTTTTTCAATCCTGCCTTTTATTCGTAGGAGTTTTCTTTGGTTATGCTCCCATTGTTGACATTATCCTCGGAAGCAAGAAATATTCAGAGCCGGATTCTTTCCTTGTTAAATTTTTTTCCCAGGAAAATTGTATTCTAATTGGGGTAGGACTTGCTTGCATTGGGGCAAATCTCTCTGTCTACGGGATGCATCATCAAATTCTATTTCCTTTTACTTTATTAAACGTAATTATTATTTCGGGAATGCTTATCTATAAACTTAAAAACCAACCGGATATAAGAACGGAAGAAAGATATGGAGAGGAAGATTACAATTACGAAGAAGAGTCCAACTAATCACCAGTTTTAAAATAAAGTAGTTGTCAGAAAAAAAAATGACTTTTATTTGTAGTATAGTATTGAGGCTCTATGCAAATAAAAAAATCTTTCTTTCGAAATCTATTCTTACCTACACTCATTATTACTCTCTGCCTTCTTTTTCTAAATAATTGTAACTTAGTAAAATGCGGAGACATTTCCAGTTGCAAAGAAAAGAATAACCTCCTATCCGCAGCTCTTTGGAAACTCAGCACAAGACCAGGACGGGCAGGAATTTCCATTGAAGCAGTCAATCTTTCCGGTGCAAGTGACGATCCTTCCGCTTACACTGGATTTACCGGTGCAGTTTCCAAAGGTTCCAGTCCAGGACAATGGAATGAGCAAGCAGTAAGAGACGTTCTTCGTGTATTCGCATATGGTGGTGCGGCATCTGACGCCGACATTACAGCCTGGGCAAATATGGAACCGTCAGTCGCTATAGTAGAAATGCTTGGCATGTGGACGGTTAATTCCAAGTTAGCCAATGCAGCCTCCGGTGGGAATATAGGAATTAACCCCGCTGATGGATCTCTCTCGAGATTATCTCATATTTATGGAGCGTCAGGTCCTGCAACTGGTAGATCCGACTTTGATCAAAAGTATATTCCTTGGAACAACTCCCCTGCGCGCACTTTTACACAGGCAGTTCCTACAAGAGGGTTAAATCCATTCCGTCAGAAAATTGCTTACTTTGAGACAAATTACCATTTAGCGCTGAACCAGGATAAGTCCGTTACCGATGTTCAAATGTTTCGCCATTATGATACCGTTGCAAATGATATTGCTAGAAGTTTCAGGGATAGCCTTGGCTATGAAGATGTTCTGTCAGACATGGCATTATCCGCTCCTGTTGCTACCCAATACAATCATAAAAAAAATCAATGCAGTGGAGTTACTTTTTCGGGTAATGAGGATTTTGCGCGAGAATACCACCAACTCTACTTTGGAATCTTAGGAGTTGGAATTTATAGGAATGGACTTACAGATAAAACAAACGCACGTGACGGAAATCCTGAATCCTTTAACGATCATGAGCAAATTACAATTCCACAAACAGCGAGAGCACTGTCAGATATACAAGTCGTGCAATTAGGAAATGATGCGTTTTCTGATCTCGCAACATTTGGCACTACAAAACATTGTTCGGGTAATTTAAGCATTTATGCACAAACCAACCAGGGAGCAACAGCAGAAGCGAGAATTAAAAGTCTAGCAAAGCTCTCTATTGCTCATCCGGAGAGTAAGAATACTTTGCCGCTGATAATTATATCAAACCTTGCAGATGAAAATTTAGATTCTGCAAATCCTATCACAGGAACGACAACTGATATAAATACGAAGGTAGCAAATATCCAGGCATTATGGGCAAGCTTAAGCAAGAAGAATCTAATAGAGTTTATCCGCAAGTATGCAATATCGAGCATGTTTTTAAATACAACAAGAGTGAAATACCTATCTAGCGTTGATAGAACTCTTACCAATGCAAATACAACCGTAGTATCAAATTCAGAACTTTCTAGTGGAATCGTTCGCTATGATTGGGAAATTGCTTCTGAAAATATAAGTCCATTTAGACCCGATCACGATGTATTTGGTGGACAAACAGGACTAGAAGCGTCTAATACCGATGATGTGTTCCGTAATGCGAATAACAGCGCAGTATCCGGTCAATTCGGACAAACAGGCTATTGGAGTAGTAGCAGTTATGTTAGGGTAAAAGACTACAGACCATTTCTTCCAAAGTCAGCGGATATTTCAGCAGAAGAAATAGCCAAATTTCTTTGGCGTAGAATTTTAGGCGATTCCACCTACTCCTATTACGGCTCGCTGGAACGAGCACATCTTGTTTCTATTCTTTCAAGTGGTAGAGATCTGAATTACATGCTTTGCGGTAACGTAGATGTATCCGCCTGTTCCACAAAAGATACTATTACCGCAGAAAGCAGTGTAACCACAGGCGCTACTGCAACTACAATTAACAATGCAGCAAGCACAACTTTATTCAAGACAGGTGCAAGTGCAACTTCGATTAGCGACGACAATGACAGAGTTGGTGCCGCGATTGATTTTATCTTAGCAACTCCTTATAACTTTATACAAGTAGGCAAATAATATGATTACACGTAAAAAATTTTTACAATACGCAGCACTCGTTACTGCTGGAATGTCCCTTAGCGACAAACTTCGAATTACCGCAGAATTAGAAGCAGCCAGTCTTTCCTCAGCAGGTCGAACATTAATCAATGTTTTATTAGAAGGTGGACCTGATTTTAGACATTTAATTGTTCCAAAACCAAATTCAGATTCTTCTACCTACGGGTATAAGTACTGGAACAACCGAACAAGCACTATTAGCCGCGCAACTGCTACAGGAGATTATAATTCTTGGAACAATGCTTATACAAAAGACTATCAAGAATTTACCTTGAGTGGGCAAACTTTTGGAATCCTAAAAGGTGATTCAGGGGCTAATGTAAGTTATAACGGCTGGCTTATTTCTCAAATAAATGCAGGAAATGTTGCAATTATTTGCAACGTAAAACATTCATCGAGTCGAGATCATGCTAACTCTCTCATGGTTGCTCAGACGGGACTATACTCAAGTAGCCCACTACAAACTTCGATCGAAGGCTGGGGCGGGAAATTAATCAATAAACTTGATTCTTCTTCGAATGGAACTGCAAGACTTCTATCAATGACGTATGGACTCCGGCAATTTTGTTCAGCTTCTGGCGATAATAAACCACTTTCTTTTTCTGATTCAAGATCTTTCGGACTTACTAGAACCGCAGATTTGGGAACAGAGTCAAATTCTGATTTACGTTTTAAAAGAGCACGAGCTTTGCAAACATATTTACAAGCAAGAAATGCGGAATGGGCAACAACAAATTTATATAAAAAATTTACAGAGCAACATAAAAAACTATATACTTTAACTGGAGACGTAAAATCAATATTAACCACATCAAATCCACATCCAACCGATATAGCAAATCTTTATGCAAAGTCAGGAAACGATGGTTTAGTTTTGAAGAATACAGGCTTCGGAAAACAAATCGCTAACCTCTATGATGCCCTCCAAGTTCCAGCGCTTAAA
>JANMOF010000489.1:0-6418 GCA_031368925.1 Leptospiraceae bacterium | reverse complement strand
CTTGTTGCGAAATTAAATGTCAGTTCGAGCGTTAGTCGAGAACTACAAGTGCTCTAAGCCTTTATTTTATAAGCAGTTCTCGACTAACGCTCGAACTGACATTATTCACTATTATGAATTTTGCAACAACTCTACTGAAAGAATTTGCGATTAACGACTCAAATGTTTTCGATTCAAAAACTGCATTACACTATACGTATAATCTAAATGGGGAGTAACTACTTTCAAGCTTTTTGCGTTCCGATAAATCTCTCCCAAAATACTTTCTACTTCCATTTTATTTCCATTTTCGAAATCGAGGAGCATCGAAGTTTTATAGGGTTTCATTTTTTTAGTTCGTTCTAACATTTCATCAATAAGAGATTTCTTTAAGACGATGTTTTCCTTCCGGGCAATTGATCTAACTTCAAGCATGAGATTCTTAGCTAAATCAAAAAGAGGTTTAAATTCTATAATTTCTTTTGTTGAAGATTTATTTCCAATTACAGAAAGAGAATTAAAGGGAACATTCCAGAGAAGTTTTTCATACCTGGCTTTTCTCAAATTCTTTTCGTATTTTGTATCTATTCCTGCTTCTAGAAAAATTTGAGTAATGAGTTTTCCTTCTTTCTCAAACTTCTGTTGCAAGGAGCCAATCTTGATTTGCCCGTAGTCAATATGATGAATTTCTTCGTGAGTAATTCGATTTATGCAAGTAAAAGCAAGTCCTCCTAGAATTGGATTATCTGGAAAGACTTTTCCCAGTTTTTCTTCCATATTAATCCCGTTCTGCAAAACGAGGATAATACTACCTTGCTTTCGAATTTTTCTTATCAGATTGGAATAATGAGTTAAATCCTCTTGTGGATTACACGTCTTAGCCGAAACAATAATCAAATCAGCCTTGTCCATAAGATTTACATCCGGGTAAACTTGAATCGGAAACTCAAAATTTCCCCATGCACTTTTTACATTCATCTTTTTAGTTTTCGAGGTAAACATAAACCGAGATTGAAACTGAACAGTAAAACCTACCTTAACTAATTTTCCTCCATAAAAAGTTCCAACGGCTCCTGCGCCTATTACTGCAATGCTATTGATTTGTGTCATGGTAATTTTCGGAGAGCAATTTCAAGGTCTTTCTCTTTCGCATATCGTAAGTATTTAGTAAGCATTTCTTAGTTGATTCCGGCTACTGCAAAGCCCATTGCGACGGCGGCAGTGGAGAACTGACTGTCATGTGTTAGAATAGTAATATCTAACTTTTTATTTTCTTCTCTCAGAATTAGGGCAGAAGATAGATGAATTGCGTCTAACGTTCCAATGATTGTGGGAAATGGCTCTGCTGATTTTTGTTTGATGCTCTCAGTTATTTCGATCACAAAAACTGTTTTATAAAATTCCGAAAATGTTTTATGCAGACTTGCATATTCTCCATCGTCTATTTCTTTTTCTAGACGCAAACGATTCAAAACACGATTAACTTCAATATTGAGAAGTTCACTCGTGTAACAAGAATCCCATTTTTGAAATTCAGAATAAGCTTTAGGGCTATTGAGTAGCCAACGTAACAGAACAGATGTATCTAAATAAACAGTCAAAATCTATTTCCTCTTCTGTCTTGTAGCAAATATTCAACTGGGTCTAATTTCACTTTGCCTTTAAAGGTATTGTTAATCTTCTTTGCTTTAATAAGAGGTGAACGAATGATTAAACGCTGTTTTTCTGAATAGGGAATAAGTTCGACGATTGGATGCTCTCTATCCATCACTACATAGCGTATTCCATTCACTACTTCTTTTAAAGTAGCACTCAAATGTGTTTTTAGATTTGAAATAGAAATAGTTTCCATAGTCTCTATTATAGTCATCACAAGACTATGTCAAGACTAATTTTTTATTTAAACAGTTCTGACCAGAAATTCTTTTCTGCCTAACTTTTCTCACTTCATAAACAAGCGATACGCCTATTAGTCTACTCTATATTATCCAAATTTCGATTTTGTATCGCTTCCTCTAATAAGAACAACTTATCATTATCCGCATCTATACTTCGAAGGTAGTCAGCGATTTCTTGCGCCTTATGAGTATTACCCATTACTAAATGAATTTCAGCAATGTTGACCATATAGAGAATATTATTTGGTTCTCTTATTTTAAGTCGCTCCGCGTAATCGAGGGCAGACTCGTATTTCTTTAATTTCTTCAGGCAATACGAAACTAAATAGAGCATATCCAGGTCATCTGGTCTCATACTGATATAAGGAAGAGCAAGTTCATAAATTCTTATATAGCTTTTAGTATTCAAATATACCTTCATCATCTCGCGAAGGATATCAGGATGATCCGGGTTAATGACATTAGCTTCATCTAGAGCTTCCATTGCTTTTTGGTTATTGCCATCTTTTTCATAATCACGGGCGACCTGGATTAGTCTCTTTGCAGAATTAGAAAGAACTTGATTTTGCATTGACTCTCCAATATACTCAAGACGAAGCAGCGACAAATCATCTGTAATCTCTCCTTGCTTCAAGAGATTTTCTTTGATATTCCGTAAATTTCCATCAGAGGCTTCGACAATACTAAGAAATAGATTTTCGTCTTCATTGATGATTCTTTGACCGCCTGCATCTTTTCCAATATAAATATCATCTCGTCCATCAGAGCCAAGAAGTAATACATCACCGGAAAGTATTTGAAATGTATCTACTACGATTCCACCCTGTGCATCAGGAGTTCCAAGCTTTCGATAAAAAGATTTCGTTTGAATGAAGCTAGCCTTTTCATCTCTATATAAAACGGCAAACGGGTGTTCTGCGTTAATTAAATAACAAAATCCATTTTCGTTATCCACTAGCCCCAGGATCATGGAAACTAGCATCGAGCCATCGAAGGTTTCAAATGTCTTATGAAGTTCGATAAAGGTGTTCTTCATCCAACGTTCCGGAGTATAGCTCATAAAGGATTTTGATACCTTGGTTCTTTCTACAATTGCATGAAATACAGACCCTAATATCAGCGCACCACCAGCACCCTGTATTGATTTACCCATTGCATCTGCATTTAGAAATACAGAATAATTTCTATTACCCAGCATAAAAGAATCAGCGGCACATAAGTCTCCACCAATTTCATTTTTATTTTTTTTAAATTCGAACTCTTTTTTTTGTTTTACTAAAAAATCAACTTTAACTGTATCCGCTTGAATCCGATTTATACCAAGTGGCTTAAGTAAGAGCGACGTAAGAAAATAATCACCATCTTGTTGCATTTTTAGTTTTGTAACCTCGTCTAGAGTTTTATTTAATTCATTCGTTCTTACCTTGACTTTATCCTCTAAATTTTCTGTGTATTCTTTTATTTCAAAGTTCTGTCGCTCAATCGTATCAGCCATTCTATTATACGTATTTGCTAATTCTCCGAATTCATCTTTGGAGTTAATTTTAATTCTATCCTTCAAGGTTTTCTGACCAGATGCAATACCACGCAAAACATCTATTATACTCATAAGGGGTTTTACACTTTTTCCTACGATAAAAAAAATCATAATCCCAATTAACAAAAGAGTTACAATAGTAAGAATTGTATTTCGTATAATGATTCCTTCGATAACAGCATAAGCCTCTTTCTCATTTACAGCAACGACTAGAATAAACTTTGCATCCGTTTCGGTGAGATAGAGAGAATAATCCTGGTAATTGATATTGACTTTATCTTCAATTGTAATTTTATTTTTTTGAATTTCTTTAAAATCATTATTTTTTAACCAGGGCAATTCCCTGTAATCCTTTAAGAGAAGAGATTCTTCTGGATGAAATAGAATTTTTTTACTTTCCTTATCAACTAGAACAGCAAAGGAATTCTTAGTAATATCTAATTTTAAAAGTAATGCTTTTACAGATTGTAAAGTCCAATCAATTGTAGACATTCCAATAATCTTCTGAGTCTTATCATACATAATGGTGCAGAGGGTAATAAATATTACCTTCTCGCTTGCAAGAACATCCATATAGGGAGCAGTTCTATACCTAGGCTGAGTTCTTGGAGTCTGACGATTCCACTTTTCGGGTAATGCGAATTTATACCAACTTTGATTAAAATAATCATATGAATCATTAGAATACTCCCAGGTAACCTCAACTCTATTATCCTTCCAGGAAGCGTAAGAGCCTAAGTATTTTTCTCCCAGGACATTTGGCTCATACCAAATTCCACCCCCGATTAGATTAGGAAAATTCTTCATCTTTTCTCGAAGAATAGTTGCAAGAGAATCTCTCGGTTTTTCAGTTGATTTAATATTATAAACAATCTCACCCGCCTGTGCGATGTCTTGCCCAACTATTTCCGTTTTACTAGTAGCATTATTTATTTCAGAAAGAAAAAAAGAAATAGAACTATCAATTTCTCGATCTCTAAATTCTTTTGCCTGGGTGTAGAAGATAAGAGTGTTTATCCCCATTGCAATAATAAAAATTGTTAGAACTGTTGCTAGAGTCAGGAAGGTAATCTTAGTCTTAAGTTTCATAAGTTAATAACCGTTAGCCTAAGGGTCGTAAAGATTCTTGTAGACTCAAGAGTTTTTCATTCTCGGGGTCAACTTTCATAACTTCGCTTAGAAGAGAATTTGCACGCTTGGTATCTACTCCGATATATAGTTCAATTAAATGAGTTAGGTATTTTACATTTTTCGGTTCTCGCAGGCGAATTTGTTCACCGAGTTCAATTGCCTCCATCCTTTGATTATTCCGTTTATATGCATATGACAGGGCAAAAATAATTTCAGTATCTATAGGACGCAGATTTATATAGATGTTCGCATACTCGATAGTTTGCGCATAGTGCTTAAGATAGAGACTTACTTTAATTAGGTCTCGAAGTAAGATCGGATTTTGTGGCTCAATGTTGTAAGCCGCTCTAAATTCAATCAAAGCATCGGCATGTTTTCCTTTCTTTTCAAACATCCTTCCCTTCTTAATCGCTTCTAACACAGGTATGGATGATGTTTCCACAGAGGAAATAATTTCAGGTGACTTAAATTCAATTCGCAATAAGGAAAAATCATCCGTTAGCTCACCTACATTCTCAATAGCAGTTGCAATTTGTTTGAGATCACCCTTTCCTTCTTCTACCCTTCGTAAGAATTCATTCTCATCTTCATTAATGATTCGCTGACCGGAGATTTCTTCTTTTCCAATGATTAAGTCATCCCTTCCATCCGATCCAACGATAATCACGTCACCGGCTAACATTTGGAATGTGCGCACATAAATCGTATTATGCGTTCCTCCACCCATCCCTAATTTGTGAAACATGAATTCGGTTTCAACAAACGATGCCTTTTCATCCCGATACAGTACAGTCCATGGATGCTCTGCATTGATAAAATAAAGAAGACCAGTCTTGTTATCCACTAGCCCCATGACCATAGATACGAGCATCGAGCCATCGAAAGTTTCAAATGTTTTATGCAATTCAATGAATGCTCCCTTAATCCATTTTTCCGGACTTTGCGCTTGCATTATTTTTGTAGATCTAGTCCTTTCAATAATAGCTCCAAATACTGACCCGAGTATGAGCGCGCCACCTGCTCCCTGGATAGACTTTCCCATTGCATCACAATTTAAAAATATTGTATAGTCTCTCTCTTTCAATTGGATTGAATTCGCAATGCATAAATCACCACCAATTGCCTTGACTTGATTTTTAAATTCAAATGTTTTCTTTTGCTTTACATAAAAATTTACATTTAGATTTTCAGAGTCTACATCTACTTTGCCCAAAGGCTCTAATAATAGAGATGTAAGAAAGTAATCCCCATCTTGTTGCTTCTTTAGTTTTGTTACTTCTTGTAAGGTTTGGTTTAATTCATCCGTTCTTTGAATTACCTTATCTTCGAGTGTTTCACTGTATTCTTTGATTTCCTGATTCTGAGATTCGATTTTATCCGCCATATTATTGAAAGTATCCGCAAGCTCTCCAAATTCATCTCTAGAATTTATATTGATTCTTTCTTTCAAATCTAAACTACCGCTTGCAATCCCACGAAGAACAGTGATGATTTTATTTAAAGGCTTAATACTCAAATCTACAACGATGAAAATAAAAAATCCAACGAGTGCTAAAGTGACAACACTCAACAGCACATTACGAGCGACAATCCCACCGATAACAGCATATGCTTCTTTTTTGTTAATGATGGCAGCAAGAAGATAATCAGAATTAGTCGCAGTATAATATATATCATGTTCTATTCCATCAATAAATTCACTTTCCATTTTGGTGATTTTATTTTTTTCTAATTTTTCATACTCTATTTTTTGTGTCCACTTGAGAACGGACTTATCTTGCATGATTAACTTTTTATCGGGATAAAATACAATTTTAGAATTTGGCAAATCTATCAAAGTTGTATAAGAATTTTTCGTAATGTCAAACTGCCC
>JANMOF010000488.1:0-3624 GCA_031368925.1 Leptospiraceae bacterium | reverse complement strand
GTAAAAGTAAGTTCCTGCACACTAGCCCAAGTTTTAATTTCTGTTTTTAAACTAGTCTCTGCAACTCTCTTAAAAATATCTTCTCTTGTTTCCCTTCCAAACCAAATTGATTTTTCAGCTAAAAGAATATTTACAAACTTATCATAGAAGTCAACGAACACGCCTGTTTCTTCTTGTAAGAAAGAAACGAGTTTGCCTCCAAGGTTATTTTCACCAAACACTTCTCTAAACAACGCCTTGTAAAATACATCGAACAGGTAAGCACCCTTAGACGCTATATCATATTGTAAATCCCAATTCTTTAAAATATTCCCCTGCTCTGTATCTGGCAAAAGGGGCTTTAGAATTTTCATAAATATTTCTGCTTCTAAGGAATATACATCATAATGCATTTTACAGACATCTTCTACTGTAAAATTAGATCCACTGCGGATAAGATTTGTTATTCTGTCAGCACGGTAAGAGCCCATCGCCATGTTGAGAGGCTTTACTTTACCGTATTTATTCAAATCATTATTAGCCGTAACAAAAAATCCTTCTTTTGGATTATAAGATTTTGGTAAATCAGAAGGAGATTCAAATCCATTCCAATCGTCTTTCTTATCCCAACCGCAAAATGGCACGAAACCTCTCGAACCTTTTTTTCTTTTAGGAACTTTTCCACTCATCTGGTAGCCAATATTTCCTGAAGCGTCCGCAATCACAAAATTCCAAGCTGTTTCTACTTTACTCACAGCATCCATCGCTTCCTTAGTATTCTGAATTGTAAGTAGAGACAAAATAGAATTAACCGTTATACCACCGGAATCAACACCTGACCAGAGCGAAGATAGGTAAACTCCTTCCTTATATGGATCACCAGAAAGAGTTCCATGTTCATTTTCATAGAAAACTATTTCTTCGTCTTTTTTCTTCTTACGCTTAATTGTTTCTTTGCGGATAACAAAGGAAGTATACTTTCCCTCTTTTAAATACTTACCGTCTTTGCACTGCTCCATCCAGGAATCATGCGCATCCACAAACGCATAGGTAACACCCCAACTCAAGTCTTTGGTTCTACCGGTTAAAATTCCGGGCACACCGGGCATACTTCCCCCCATTGCATACCAATTTTTTGTGGATAATATGATTTCACCCCAGACAGACGGAAGTCGATTAATTTCCAAATGTGGGTCATTGGATAAGATTGGTTTACCGCTTTTAGTTAAACTTCCTCCAATGACCCAATTATTCGAAGCCATCATCTTAGGAGCACCTATTTCCCATAAATCCTGAGGCATAATAACTCTTTCTTCAAGGTTAATCTTCTTTATCCAATCATAATTTGCACCGGCAAGAATCCCGGGAAACAATTCCAGTAAATGCTTTTCGCTAACGCCCGCCTGCACCATTTCGACAAATAGTCTTTCTACTTCCGCTTGCGATTGGGCTAATGTCAAATAGCCTATCATTCTAGAAATTAGAATACAATCTTCAATAACCCAGGCTTCTTTTGGGACTCTGAGTAGTTTCATTTCAAACGGGTAGGATTTCGCAAAACCGTCATTTACCCCTGCACAATAGGATTTTATCCATTGCTTTTTCTCTGTGTCTACTTCAGATAAGGGCTTACTAGTTCTACCATACCAATTCATCCGTCTAAAAAAAGTATCTATCGCGAGAGAAGCATCACTCGAATCTAAAAGCTCAGAAAGTCTACCCCTACCGAGGATACGCATGAAAATCATTTGCATTCCCCTATCTACTGCATGAACATACCCAAGACCATACATACAGTCTTCGATCGTGTTTGCCTCTACTTTTGGAACTCCGTCTTTAGTTCTAGTGATTTTAACATTCTCTCTCATAATTTTCTTCCTTTTAAAAATTAACCTCTTCCTCTCTCAAGGAGGGTAAGCATAAGTATACTCAAAAGTGTAAGAGTGTCCTGACTCGTTTCACTTGCTTGCAAGTTGTCAATAGAAAATGCTTTTTCTAAAAATGCAGGTTGCTTCTTTAATCTAAACACAGGAGTTCCATCCACTAACGTTACTAAATACGAGGGATGAAAAAAATATCCCATGAATAGTCCAAGAAATGGAACCTCCCCTAAGAGTGCATCTGCTACTTTAACCCAGGGATTTTCTTCGCGGATATTCATGATTTGCTTGTCCGATTTATCAAAGATAGTATAGTGTGCTTTCCAAATTGATTTCATTCCAGCGCGCCTAACAGAGCCTAGCTTCTCACCTTGCGTATTCGTAATTTGATACGCTGCAGAAAAATCTAAAATTCTGTCTGCATTGATTTTATACAATTCTTTTGTTTGTGCTTCATCTGCATAAACAGTCACAGCTTCTTTGAGCTTGAATAGCTTTTGCTTTACATAGAAAATTAAAATCCCAGCGTTATCCGCAACACGAATCTGTGGTGCGAGCGCAAATATTTTAAAAGAAAGTTTTAGTGGGTAATTCATTTTTATTCCTGACCTATTATTTTAACTACTACTCATTGTTTAATATGGTTAGGAATTGTCAGTATTTTATTTTTAGAAGGGTTGGCTGTAACCGCTTCTCTAACTTACCTACCTATTCCGGACTTTATAGAATTTTATTTTTGAGATTTGCACCCCTTTCCTGCCACCTGGTCTTTGGTCTCGCCCTTCGAATTCGCACAGTTTTCTCTTGACATTACTTTGAATAATATCGTCATAGAGGAAGTATGGCAAATTTACCGAAAATCTATTTAGACACATCAATTATATCTGCTTATTATGATTATTCTAAACCTGTTAGACAATTAGTTACACAAAAATGGTTTTCGGAGCAGATTTCTGATTACGAAATTTTTATTTCCTCACTAGTAATTGAAGAACTGGATAATACTACTGATGAAGTATTAAAGAATATTTTTTTCCAATTGGTTAATACTATTAATCCAATTCTCTTGGAAATTAACGATGAAATAATTAGACTATCCGAACTTTATCGAGAAAGAGTTATCAAAAACCAAATACAGGATTCTTTACATATTGCCACTGCAAGTTATTATAAAATCAATGCGATTGTTTCTTGGAATTTTAAACATATTGTAAATTTGAAAACTGTCTCAGAAATACATAAAATTAATTTAGAACAAGAATACCCAATCTTAGAAATATATACAATCGAAAACCTAGGAGGTTACTTATATGGAAACATCGGCTAATGATTATACCCCGCAAGAAGATTTAATGATGTGGAAACTAAAAGAAATTCGTAAACAAATTTCTAAATTAAATCTTTCCCCAGTAGAGCTTAATAATAGAGCAAATCAAATCATTCTAAAGTATAAATTGAATTGTAAGCGATTGGCGGTTACGAAGGTGTAATTCTTGATTTGCCATTAGCCGCTTCCATAGTATCATCTCTGCTTGCGTCATATTCTGCCGAAAGTGCTTTGCTATTTCTAGTTTTTCTTGTTTGGCTTAGGCGTTTATGATTGTGTTTTTCATGGGGTTTCTTTTTTAGACTTCTTACCTATCCCCGACTTTTTTGGTATTGATTTATTTTTCTGTATTGCACCCCTTTCCGATGCGGAAAGAGGTAACTCTTTAGGATAAATAGAATAAAAAAGCATCTTTTTTGAAAATTAAAAAAGTCGCCT
>JANMOF010000478.1:0-8685 GCA_031368925.1 Leptospiraceae bacterium | reverse complement strand
AAGCAGATTGGAATTTTTCTATTCCTAATTTAGTTAAAGGAGAAAATACTATCGAGCTAGTAAAAGAAAAAGGCGGAACCGTTTACTCTGTTGTGTCTTTACAATATATTGACAAGTCAAAATCATTCTCCCCCGTCGAGAAAGGAATTAAAGTCAAAAGAGAATACTTTTCTGTAACCGCTGAAGAGAATAACGGTAAAATGAACTTAACCGCTAAGAATTCTAACTCATTCAAACCAGGCGAACTAGTAATGGTCTCGCTAGAGATTGAGCGCACGGGAAAATCAGATTCTTATTTTATGGTCGAAGATCCTTTGATTCCCGGCTTTAGTTTTGTTTCTAAAGATATAAATTATTACGTTGGAAATTATTCGGCAGATTACGAATCCCGCCAAGTTTACGACGATAGAGCAGTGTTCTTTGTGCGGGGTCCTGTTCAAAAGTCAACCGTTCGCTATTTTCTTCGTGCAGATATGACAGGCAAATACAATTCTGCCCCTGCAACTGCGAGTCTTATGTATTATCCGGAAGTCAGGGGAAGCTCTTCTTCTGAAAATCTAAATGTGGAGTAAATCATGCGTAACCTTAAAAGTATTTTATTTATTTTAGCTTTATTTGCAGTTCAGTCTCTACTTTCTTCTGAAGTAAAAATTCTAACTCCTCGTGGAGGCTTTACCACTTCCAGAGTAATTGAAATTACAGGCTCTATTGCCGATACATCAGCAGAAAGAGTGACTCTTGTAATGAATGGAATTCCTCAAACTATCAAAGTTAATTCTGGAAGCTTTAGGACAAAATCAGTAGTAGCCCCCGGTAGTAATACCATTGAAGTCAAACATGGAAAAGACTATGATAAAGTTTCCTTTCATGCAAATGTTCCGCCGAAAGATATTAAAGTAGTTCTTACCTGGGACACGGCGACCGATGTTGATCTCTGGGTCATTGATCCTAAAGGAGAAAAGACTTTCTTTGGAGCGACTTCAAGCTCTTCCGGAGGCAACTTAGATGTAGACGTTACCGATGGTTTCGGGCCAGAAACATTCACAATGTCAAAAGCATTATCCGGCTCTTATGCGGTTAATGTGCAATACTACTCTAATTATAATACTCCCATCACTAGAGTCAAACTCTATGTTATCCTCTACGAAGGAACTTCGAAGGAAGAACGCAAAAGTTTTGAGTTTACTATGACTCGTGCACAACAAGTTTATCATATCGCAGATTTTCAGATTACGGGGGATTGAAATTTTTATTGAATTTATTTATTGTAATCAGTGAATATATGGGATTAATAGTAGTAGGTAACGCATATATGCGTTACCTACTACTATTAATCCCACTATCTCTATTTCCTTTCGATGAGGCAAAACTAAATACTACGCTCACTAACTGGGAAAAGAAAAATAAGAATGAAGCAATTGTTTTAATTACAAGTCCTGAGTCCGGCAAAATAGAATATGTCTACACTGAAAAGAATGCATTCCATAAAAAAATACCACCAGGCTCTATTATGAAAACACTTTCTTCTTTTGTATTTCTTTCGAACCAGGAGAAATTTCATGTTTCACTGGAGCAAAAATATTTCTGCAATGGAAAATTTGAAGAGCCTAAGAAGCGTTATTTTAAACCAGAAGATGAGGTTAAATTTAACTTAGTGGAAGAGTCTATTACAGGAAAGAAGTATTTTAGATGCTCAACCGAAAAAGGTCATGGTGAAATCACAATGCGTAAAGCCTTGGCTGATTCGTGTAATGCCTATTATCTGCACTTTGCTTCGAATGACTCAGAGTTATTTTACAGGGCTTTGATTCAAGATTGGCGACTTGACGATGGAACGGGAGCTTCTTTTGAACGAAATTCGAACGTAAAGAATCTAACTTTTAAAAATCCAACTTCATTTGAATCATCTCTTACTAGTATTGGTGATGACGGACAAATAAAGTTAACTGCTCTAAAAGTAGCACAAATCTATGGGGCGATTTTTGCTGATACTCCGATTTTAAAGCCTATTTTAAAGGGTGAAACACCACAACAAGTAAATCCATTTCCGTATCCTGATACTCTCAGAAAAAAAATTCAACAAGCTTTACGACTTACAATAAAAGAAGGCACTCTTAAAAATATTCATTTGCAGAATACTAGTATTCAAATTCTAAGTGGAAAAACAGGAACCCCCACGCGGGAAGGAAAAAAGTTTACAACCCACGGTTGGAATATTATCTATTTCAAAAAAGGAGATAATCCTTATTTGCTTGTGCTTTTCGTTGAGAAAGGTTCGGGAAAAAAGGAAGCCTTAGAGCTATCGACTATTATCCTTAATATTCTCTGATTATTTATTTGTCATCCCCGAAATTCCGCCCTACGAAGGTGCTGGATTTGCGACCTAGCAAATGGGTGGAACTGTCGCTCTCCATCAGCCAAGCTATATCAGGGATCTCTACATATTGAGATTCCCGATAAAAGAACTCGGGAGTGACAGTCATATATTAAACTCCTATCTCCTATAACTCACAATAAAAACTCCCGCAATCACAAAAGCCGTTCCAATGAGTTGGAGCAAATTAAGAGTTTCCCCTAAAAATATCCAGGCGAGTAATATAGTCGATACAGGACCAATCGTTCCAATGATAGACGCTGTGCCCGATCCAATGCGCTTGATCCCCTGTGAAAGTAAAAAGGTAGGCATGACAGTTGAAATGATAGCCATACCGAAGCTGAGAGCATACACTTCTAGTGGTAAATTTAAGCTATCCGCTTTATGAGTAACTAGAAAATGTATACTTATAGATAGACAAGCGACTAACATTGCGTATGCGGTAAAGCGGGAAGCACCGATTTTTGGAATCATCTTCCCGCTTCCCATTAGATAGGCAGCATAAGTGAATGCGCATAGGAAAATTAAAAATGCGCCAAGAAAAATGTTTTCTGTCTTTTCAACTTTATCAGTAAAGAATACAATTGCAATTCCAATATACGTAATACAAAGGGAAAGAATTTCTCTTCTCCTTACCTTGTGCTTAAAAAGAATAGCAGAAAGAACAACTACTAGAGTTGGGTAGATAAATAAAATTAGCCTCTCCATTCCGGCGCTAATATAAACTAATCCTACAAAATCTAAGATGCTAGATAAGTAGTAACCGAGAAATCCGAGTAATACTACGTATCCCCAGTCCGAATAAGATAGATTTGTCGCTTCTGACTTTGATTTATAGATGCCTACAACTAAGAAGAATGGTGTAGCGATTGCCATGCGTAGAAATAAAAGAGTTGTTGCATCCACATTGTAGCCATAAGCCAATTTTACCATGACAGCTTTTGCTGAAAATCCGATTGCAGAAATTAGAACTAGAATCGTTCCTAGAAAGTAAGATGAATTTGGTTTTTCTGTGTTCACGATTTAGAAGGCTACTTTAATTCCAACGTTTGCCCCATATGCTTTTTCCATGATTGTTGCCTCTGCCAGAATTTTTAAAATAGCAAAATTTAATTCTGCTCCGACGATTATGTAATTACTGTTTATGCTCACTTTTCGTTTTTGTCTAAAGTCCATCGAGAGAGTTCCTTCAGGATTTAATGGACCGTTGCCGGGATTAAGTGAATTATTTGAGTAGTATTTATAGTAGTCTGAAGTTACTACAGAACTGTTGTAAACGTAATAGGGATCAGCAGATAATTTTATAGGACCACCTCTTGATAGATGCAAGTCGGCAGTGCCAAAATTTTTACTGTGTCCGATACCTGCAAAAATATCAAAAAAATACAGCAGCTTAATGCCTGTTCTCATTTCAATAGGAATGCTTCTTATATTCGAAGCGAATTCAAATTCTGTTCTTGCTACCCAGGAACCTTTTAGTTCTCCAAAGTTTATTGTTGCGTTGCTTCTTGGTTGGTGGTTAACGTCCATTACAAAATTCTGCATATTGTATCCAACGCCTATTGAAATTCCGGAAAATCCAATTAATGAAAAAGTTGAAATTTTAGGCTCAATGACCTGATAGCGAAGCATTGCTCCAAAACTTTCTACTTTGATTCCTCCAGACAATTCCGGCTTATTGCCGTAAGCCGCTTTCATCTCAGTAGTTTGGTAGTTAGCTTTCATCCCATGGAAATAAAAATTAAACCTATGTAGGTAAGATTTATTATCCTCATCTTCATCATCGTCGTCATCCTCTTCATCTGGATTCGTTTTTCCAAGATCTTTACCGGGTTGAAGGGAACCACCTTTTCCAAGAAGCCAACCAATATTAACCGCTCCCATGATCGTGGGCGTTGCCGCAATACCAACGTTCGGCAATTTAGGCATTCTTACATCCGCATAATTAACAGTTATATCATCTTTCTTAACATAGCCTCCTCCGATTCCTGCCCCAATTTGAAAACGATTTACATATCCGCTACCAATCATTCCTGAATTATTATTTGAGATTACTGCTGCTTCAATCATGGATTGCATAACAGGTTGTAAATATTGAGATTGAAGTGATGCATCGAGGTTATCGAATTGAGAAATATATTTTTGTGGAATTACATCACAGGCAACACTGGTGCAAGCTACTTTAGCATAGAGATTGGGTGAAATATAAGATAGTTCTAAAAATGTGATTAGATAAATGAATGATTTCAATAGATTCGAAGGAGTAGGTTTTAATATTTTTATCATGACGGTAAATTTTAGAATTTATTTTTTTATAAGTCAAGAAATTTCCTGAATGCCTCCTCTTACTTTGACGCAGTTTTTCTTAAAAATATGCTAAGTAGTTTTGCAAGTCTCTTTGAATTTGCGAGTGGTTTCTATTTTTTTGGAAGAAATTTATCAACCAAAAAATAGGTTTCCATCATTCCTTTGCCTTTTATATCAATCATTCCTCGCTTTTCAAAAATGAATTTTCCTTTAAGTTGATCGTATACTTGTTTTGAAGTATGAATCATATCGGGAAGTCCAAACGATTCCATTCGACTTGCCGTATTCACCGTATCACCCCAAATATCGTAAGCAATTTTTTCGAGTCCAATTACTCCGGCAACAGCAGAACCACAATGAATTCCAACTCGAATTTTAAAATCAGGATATTTCATAAGCAGGTCAATTAATTCTTGCTGATGACTAAATTTTAAAAGATCGAGCGCCAAATCAGCCATAGCCTCTAGGTGATTATCAATGCTTCCCGGAAGACCACCGACTACCATGTAGGAATCGCCTATCGTTTTCATTTTTTCTAGATTATGAACCATCGTTAGAACGTCGAAGTGTGAGAAAACGTTATTCAAAAGAATGATTAAGTCTGTAGCGGCTACCGTTTGTGAAAGTTTTGTAAATCCCACGACGTCTGCGAACAAAATACTTGCAAACGGAATTGTGTCAACAATCAATGCTTCATCATGTGCTTTAATTCTATCGATGACATGGTTGGGTAGAATATTTAACAGTAGAGCCTCGTTTTGTTTATTGGAACGGGATAATTCTTTTGTTCGTTCCTTTACGCGTTTTTCTAATTCCTGGTTTGCTTGTTCTAAGGTAGTAATTAATTTTTCTTCAGCTCGGGCTTTGTCTTTTTTTAAAATATTAATTTTATCGGCAAGCGCAAAGGAAAAGAATGCCACTTCAAGAGCTCCTGTGATTAAACTCAAATAGTTCATCATGCGAAGGTCTTGGATTAATCCAAAAGAGCGCAAAATAGTAAATATCCCTACAATAGCAGCGAAACCCCATCCAACCATATATAGCCTTGCTGCCTTAATTCCTTTTTTCAAAACAATTATCCCTGCTACAATTAATACTCCAGGATAAGTTAAAATAATTATATTTATAATGACAATAGGAACGTTAGACGACAAGATAAAACTCATTAAAAATGCGGGTAATGAAAGGAAAAGTAGGACTTTTAATATTTTATCGAAGATAGGAGTAAATTTTTTCGTATCTAAAAACTCTACAGTAAACAGATTTAAAAAGATAACGGCTATTAGCCCACTTATATGAATAATTTTACTTTGTATGTAAGGGTATTCAGACCAAAAATGCCTATAGCCATAACCATGAAAGGAAACCATGTAGAGGATAGTGAAGAATACAGTTAAAACATAGTATAGATAAATTTTATCTTTGAGTGATAGGAATAAAAAGAAATTATAAAAACCCATGATAAGCATAATCCCAAAATAGATGCCCATGATAAGCTGTGTTTCATTGTCGCGGATATGGAAAAAACGCTGAGGAGCAAGATAGATGGGAATATGCATAACACTGATTGACTGAATACGTACATAGATGACTGGACTTTTTTCGATTTCAAAAGGAACCGTATAATTTAAAACTCTACTTTCAATATCTCGTTTTGAAAAAGGAAAATGGTCTCCGCCTTCTTTTTCCACATAAACGTCTTCTTCTTCCTTGTCGTGCTCGATGGGGAAATAAAAAGTAACCAAATCCAACTGTGGGTATTCAACAAAGAAAACCCAATCATCATTTAAAAAACTACTCTGATCTTTAATTTGAAAGCGCATCCAGATGACAGAAGAGGTAAATCCAAAATTATACGAATTCTGATCACTGGGTTTAAATTCCTTTTCAATAACTTCTTCAAAGCTTAAATTTCCTGTTTTATCTTCATAGATTTCTGCATGAGGGATCACATCATAGACTTTGTCCATGTATAAAATCAACGGATTGGAAGTTTCAGAGTCTTCTTGGGAAATTAAAAGCGAAATAGGTGATAGTAAAAGAAAAAATGCAATTATTAACTTTTTTATTTTTATAAATCTCATAATTTCACTAAAATTGAATCAAAAAATTAAAATTGCTCTCAGAGTTTTTCATATTCTGTAAATTTTAGATAACAATAAATTCTAAATAACTAATTTCAAGTGAAATAAATTATATTTGGTGGCTTTCTACTATAATATTTTCAAAAAATTCTATTTCTCGTTTGTGAACTAGTAAGATAGATTTGAGAATCCAACTCAATGTCGCTACGTTAGTCGAAACCTCCTAAAGTTTACCAGCCTGTATTATTGCAGTGCAAAATCGTAACGTTTGTCATTCCTGCGAAGGCAGGAATCCAGAGTGTCTTTGTGTTTTTCTTCAATAGAAAAAAAAATTGTAAATCTAGATTCCTACTTTCATTATGATTCTCTTTCCTAAAAGAATTATTGAGTCGAGAATGTCATCCTTGCCTATCTATTTATTAAACAGGCAATTGTTACAAACCGTTATGTCTCGTAGTTATGGTTTTATTATTTGGGGCGAATCGGTGTTATCCTGTCTTAATAGAGAGACGCACAGCCGTGCGTCTCTACGATTTCCAAATTCACACCGATCGGGCTTTCAGCTACTGTCAAAAACTTGCACCCGCAAGTTGTTGACACCGCTTCAATCCCTTTCGCTAGTTGTAGATACACTTTGTTAGCCTTAATTCTTATAATCTGCATTCAGTATTAAAAATACCCGTGCATGGTTGCCCTGTCCGTTTTCCTATATATTCTCTATCGTTATAAACTGGATCATCCCAATAAGTTTTGTCTTTATAAAAATCACAGTGTGATGCAAGGCGCCAATTTTGACGATTATACAATGTAAATATATCATAAAAACGTCTATGGCAAGCTTCTACGACTACTTCCTCTTTGAATAGTGAGTTATGAAACCGCCCGTAATATCCACGCCCTGTTTTTTCATCTACCCTTTCATCTATAATATCATAAATTTGTAAGACATTATCCTTAAAGAATAAATAAACTTGCAAGTCACTTGTCTTATAGAGATCAAACATTTGTGCTTGAAAACTATACCGCTTACGATAAATATATAATACTTCACGATTAAAGTAATAATTCTGATTATTGTATTCCTGCTTTCTAATTACCCGATGAGTTCTTTGAAGGAAGTATTCCTTTCCAAATTTTTCTATCACTTGTTCGTAAGTAGTCTCTTTCGGAACAAAAACGAATTCAGATAGCTCCTTCTGAAAATCATTTTCAAAACCACCTGTTCTCCAATCCCCCGTTTTTATTCGATAAATCTTTTCCTCTACTCCACAGAACAGATAACAACCAATAGCCAGTAGAATTATTTCAGGACTCATTTTTTATTCTTCCTTTCTCTATATATTTTTACTTAGAACAATCTTTACAAGCACCACCGACAAATAGCACTTATCCACAGAAAGCATTTCACTCATTTTAAATCTCCATTCGAGTTTTAATAACTTTCTACTTTAGACAATTATAAAATAAATAGATTTGTCTAAAAATTAGAGAATAAATGAGCCTCACCCGCAGCGGGCGCGGGTGAAATCACTCTCTCCCATCCCTTTTTTAACAACTCCAATTTTTAAAAAACCATTCTTGACCTTTTGTGTGGGATGTGGTATGCTTGCTTAAAAGAGGATACAATGATTCAAGATACAATTTCTAAGATTGAAGATAATATTCGAGATGCAAAGAGCATTGACGAAGCAAAGAAGACAGAGCTTCTAGGGCTTGTAGGCTCACTTAAAAAAGAAGTATTGGATCTTTCTAGCACCAATAAAGAAGACGCAGAAACCGTTGCCAATTTCACAAAGGCATCTACTCACGAAGCAATTAAAACTGAGAAAAATAAAAGCCTATTTGATCTTTCCCTAAAAGGTCTCTCCGAAAGCGTCGCAAAATTTGAAGTCTCTCATCCAGACTTGGTTGCTACCGTAA
>JANMOF010000459.1:0-3367 GCA_031368925.1 Leptospiraceae bacterium | reverse complement strand
TTGCGAAAGGGGATGTTTTCCCGCCCGACTTGAACGGAGTAGCGGCTAATGACAAAGAAGCGGTCATTGAGGCTCTCGAAATGACAACTAGTGCTATGAGTTTCTTCTGTGAAAACATAGCTGGTTCGTGTTCTGACTATTACGTAAATACGGCTAAGTATTATTATGTGCAAGGTGTGTTTAAAGTTGCGCGGGTTATTTATTCTGTTGAATATGATGTGTTTGTGTGGTTGATGTTGGTTTTGGTGTTGTATGGAATTTATTTAGTAAGTAACAAAAAAGTGAGCTTTGAACAAAGAGCGGTCATTGAGCCTGTCGAAATGACAACTAGTGGAATCGGTAGAAGTATCGTCACTTCGAGAGCCTCAGTGACCGGCTTCTTCAATACCCTACATGACAGTTGGTTCGCCAAACGTACATTATCCATTACTCCCCTACTAACAGTAGCAATTCTATTCACATTCACGAATTGTGGAATATTTGGAGGCGGAAAAAAGAAAGGTGATGCGCCTTGGTTGCTATTAGCGAGTGGGGTTAATGCAAATACTCCGTCAGTTGATGACGCTTCGAATAGTTCTGGCACTGGTGCAAGTGGTGGCGGTAGCGGTGGGTCGGCGTTAGTTCCTGTTGTGGGCATGTATTTCTTGCATCCAGATCATCTTGGTTCTATTACGATGATTACAGATGGACGAGGTAATGTGATTGCTGGCGGGAATAATGGTGGTAAGTCGCATATCTCGTATACTCCCTATGGGAGTATACATCGGACTGATTCGAGCGGACCTGATATTACACGCTTTAAGTATACTGGGCAGGAGGAAGATAAGGAGAGTGGTTTGATGTATTATAAAGCAAGGTATTATGATCCGATGATTGGAAGATTCTTGCAAGCGGATAGTGTTGTTGTGCCGGAGTCTACGTTTGGTATGAATCGGTATATGTATGTGGAAGGAAATCCTGTGAGGTATAGGGATGCAAGTGGGCATAATAAGAATAATCCTGCGTTAGGGGCATTAATAGGTTATGTGCTAGGACCTCAAATTGGAATTGGTCAAAATGAAGGAGCAGCACTTGGTGCAGGAATTGGAATGGGCAATAAGGGTAAAAATAGTAATATTGGAAAGAATATAGGCGATGGAGCTAAATTAATAGGTCGTAATACTGATCACGGTTCTAAATGGGCAGCGAAGAATGTAAAGGCACTTGGAGACCCTTATATGGCTGGCGTATTAATTGGAATTGCAATTTTTCAAAATTCAAAGGATGCATTCACTCAAGTCATAGGAATCGGTCTTGCTCTTAGTATTTTATTTCATCGAGCTTATAACGCTAGAGACAGGCGTCGGAGTCAATCAATTGGATATTTAGATAAATTGAAATTTAAACCACTTGGCGATGCGAAGCTTGTGTTTACTAGCGATCAGGATGATAGCGCAGATGCTAGGAATGTTTTCATCCTATGGGGTTTAACACAGTTTCAAGGACAAAGCGGACAAACAAAAGACGAATCAGGTTCAGGTCAACCACCAAAACCTCCTGAAATAAGCGGAAATGGGGGTACTTTATGAAAAACCGAATGTTCCTTGGTTTTAATAAGTATTTTCTTTTAATAATGGTAATCTTTTGCAATTCTATATTTTCAGAGGATAACCACCGAATTTTCTTTCAAACTGGTTATGGATATGGAAGTTTACGAAATGCTAATGACTCTATAACTCGTGAATCTATTATAGACTATGGAATTGTTTACTCTGCATTGAACCGTGGAGATTACATACCAATTCAGGCAACGCCGGATAAATCGATTGCAGTTCATCCTGGTCGAAGAAAAAAGATTCCATCTCAGAATAGTTTAGAATACCGGTATAAAAATAAAATTCGGCTCTATTTAGAAAATAGAATTTTTAGTTCAAATAGCTATGAGAATAATTTTGCTTATCTCCCAAGTAAGGATGTTTCTTTCGGATCTTTGTATAGTAAAACATTATTCTTCCAAGAGGAGAGATATAAAATCGGTGGAGCCTATTTCTTTTCAATTTTTGAAAATTTCAACATCGGTCTTGTTGGAAATTATTATGCAATACAACAAATATCTTCGAGAATGAACGTTCGAGAATTCCTAAATCCATATTATGCGAATACGACATTTAGCACTAAAAATGAAAAATTTTATGGTTTTGTTCCGGGCTTGGCAATAGAACTTAAATTAAATTCACGACTCGAAATTGTTTACAGCTTTGAGAAAGTTGATCTAAAGTCCGAAGATAGTGGAATCTATACAGTAAATAATATCCCGAGTGCTCTTTTTTTCGATGCAATTGATAATAAACTCATCGGTAATTTTAATAAGCTAGTTTTTATTTATCGACCATTTAGTTGGTTTGGATTGCATCTTGGTTTTGTAAAAGAGTTTTATAGAAAAAAATATGGCAGTGATATTTATGTAAGCACTTCTGGCATTGCTCCAACTGCTTATATAGCTGATATTATAATTTCAAATGCCATTTTACGATCAAATCATTTTAATCAGAATTTGAATTATGCTTATTTACAATTTGAATTTAGCAAAGGATTTTGATATTTCACTGGAATCTTTAGTAGAAGATAATATGTGGAAGAAAGAGAGGATAAAGACAAATAATGAGTAACCCAAACCAAGACCAAAGCCCTGCGTTAAGGATTGAGGCGGTATCAATAAATTGCATATTACTTTATGCTTCACTCTGTGCGGCTAATCGCAATTTATTGATAATAGCCGAAAGCCTGACAGCGCAATACGTGGAGTATCTGCTTTTAGTTCGTATAATTCTTCTTATCCACATAATTCGCCGAACACCTGAAGTAATTACGATTGAAAATAACAAAATAGAATGAATAAAATAGTAAAAGAGTAAACAAAATGACAAAAAAACAAATCCAATATGCATTACTAATGACAGTATTAGCTGTATTTAGTAAATGCGCTCAGCTCAATAAGACTTTTAATGCGAGCGAAGTTTCGAGTTGCAAATCTAAATGCTCCGCAACTTCTGCTTTATTGTATGTAAGTATTTACACATTCGGAGAAGCAAGTTGTAATGCCCAATCTTCATCTTCTCAGGCAAATGCAGTAACAACGTGTTTAAATAGTCTCCGTAGTACGACAACTCAACTTGTTGGCGGGTATCGAACAAGCTGTAATAAGAAATGTGAAAAATAAATATTATTCGTAAGGTATTTGTTTGAACCCTAATTACACAATCCGGCGAAAATGGACACCGATTCCGGCTGAAAGTGGACACTTTTTAGTTCTTTAAAAAATCATCTGTGATGACAATACTTTAAGAGAGTAAAGTTCATGTCAAGACCTCTGAGAATTTTTTTCTAA
>JANMOF010000454.1:0-10723 GCA_031368925.1 Leptospiraceae bacterium | reverse complement strand
AAATGAGAACATCAACTTAGTACACATGGATATTGACCTTGGAGATGATGATATGGACGGGATCGAGGTGACAGAATTAATCCTGGCTAATAGAGATATTCCCCTACTATTTCTATCCAATCATACCGAAGGGGAAGTTCTTCAAAAGATAGAAATAATCAATTCATACGGATACATCCCCAAGCATTCTGGAATTACGATTATTGACACATCAATTAAAATGGCTCTAAAGCTTTTTCAAGAAAAGAAAAGAGCAAAAGAAAGTGAAGCACATTATCGAATCCTGTTTGAGCAAGCCTCCGAAGCAATATTTATCGTCAACGCAAACGGACAATATACCGACGCGAATCCTGCTGCCTGCATTCTTTTGGGTTATACGAAAGAGGAACTTCTTGAATTATCTATTACAGAGATCATTCCTAATGAAGACTTAGCTGTCCATTTATTGCAACTTGAAGAATTACGATTTAAAGGTAGGCTTACTTGTACTTGCAGCCTTTTACGTAAGGATGGGGCAATGCTTGTTGTTGAAACGAATGCGCTTGTTCGCCCCGATCATTCTTTTCAAGTTACTATACGAGACATCACAGAACAAAATAATCGAGAACAAATTATTAAAGCATTCCATAAGAAATTAGAGCGAGCCCATGTTGATCTCCTACAAAGACAATTCGCTATTGACCAACATGCAATTGTCGCCATCACGAATTTAGCAGGTACTATTATTTATGTGAATGAAAAGTTCTGTGAAATTTCAGGATACTCGACCGATGAGTTAATAGGACAAAACCACCGGATTGTTAATTCAAACTACCATTCATCCGATTTTTTTAAGGGTATGTATTCTACTTTAAAACAGGGACTAGCCTGGCACGGGGAAATTAGAAATCGTGCTAAAAATGGCAGTTACTACTGGGTAGCCACAACCATTGCTCCCATAAAAAATGGGAATGGTAAAATTGAACAATACTTTGCAATTCGAACTGATATCACCAATAGAAAACAAGCCGAGCAAGAATTAGAATCCCACCAAATAGAGTTAGAAGCGCAAAATTTAGAATTGAAGAGAGTCCAGGCAGAAATGGTAGCTGCAAAATTAAAGTATTTCGAACTTTACGATTTAGCGCCAGTAGGGTATTTCACAGTGAATGAGAAAGGAATGATTTTAGAGGCAAATTTTACGTTAGCCTCTATGCTAAATGTCAATCGTGGCGCATTGCTAGACCTGTCGATCTTTCAATTTATATGTAACCAAGATCAAGATATTTTCTATTATCTCCAACAGGAATTGTATCGAAATAACAAAGTACAGTCCTCTGAACTGCGAATGAAAAAAGCTGATGGCAAAGAATTCTGGGTAAGGCTAGACGCGGTACCGTCCTCAGAAGAAGATGGAACGTTAGTGTCAAGAGTTGCTGTCACAAATATTAGTAAGCGTAAAGAAGTAGAAAAAGAACTACATCATTATATGAAAGTATTAGAAGATACTAATAAGACAAAAGATAAATTCTTTAGCATCATTGCGCATGATCTCCGTAATCCGTTCAGTGGAATTATGGGAATTTCAGATCTATTAGAAACGAAGCTTTTAGAAACAGAATGCGAAAATTCCCAGCTACTACTTAGATATACGCAATTGATTCAGTCAAGTTCCAAATCTGCATTCACCCTCCTCGAAAATTTGCTTCTCTGGGCAAGATCACAAACAGGAGAGATTAAGATCATAGCCAGACCAATTGATTTGAATCAATTAATTTCATACACAATTCCTATTGTATTAGGGAATGCATTTAAGAAGAATATCACAATCGAAACAGAACTTGCAGACAATCATACAGTTAATGCTGATGATTTTTCTATCAGCACAATTTTACGAAACCTACTAACGAATGCGATTAAATTTACACACCCTTACGGCAAAATAGTAGTATCCACTGCAATGAAAGAAAATTTTTTAGAAGTTTCCATAACTGATACAGGTGTTGGCATTGATCCCAAAAACTTAGAAAGTCTTTTTCGAATCGATTCTAAATTTAGCAAATCCGGAACAGATAACGAAAAGGGAACCGGGCTAGGACTTATCCTATGCAAAGAGTTTGTAGAAAAACAGGGAGGACAAATTTGGGCAGAAAGTGAATTTGGTAAAGGAAGTAAATTCAGTTTTACCTTACCCCTCGTGACTCAGGTTTAAATTTAGAGTTAAATTAATATTTTCCGTTAATTACTTTGCACAAAAAAGCAAAAGACCAGTATTGGTAATATGACCAATAATACAGAGGAAATAGTAAGCGAAGAAATGCCATTACCCGCAGTAGATTTCCCAATTGTTGGTATAGGTGCATCAGCCGGCGGGCTCGCTGCATTCGAAGCATTCTTTTCTGCGATGCCGAAAGATGTTCCTTCTATGATGGCATTTGTTCTTATACAACATCTCGACCCTGACCATAAAAGCATTCTCACAAGTCTTATTCAAAATTATACACGAATGGAAGTATTTGAGGCAGAGGATGGTATGGTTATAAAACAAAATTGTACCTATATCATTGCGCCCGGGTATAGCATGGGAATTTTGAAAGGCAAACTTACACTTTCAAAACCACTTGAAGCAAGAGGACAAAGACTACCAATTGATTTTTTCTTTCAATCACTAGCCCTCGATCAACAAGAAAAAGCAGTGGGGATTATTTTATCCGGTAATGGAAACGACGGGGGAATCGGTATTCAAGCTATCAAAACCGTTTCAGGATTAGTGATGGCACAAAAGCCAGAATCAGCGGATTATAACAGTATGCCTCTCAATGCAATCAGCACCGGAGTAGTTGATTATGAACTACTTCCTGCAGAAATGCCAGCAAAACTTATCTCCTATGTCAAAAAATTTTTCACTAAGCTAACAAATACTGGAGAAGAGCTATCTTTAGAAAATAAGAAAGCGATAGAAAAACTTTTTACACTTCTTCGGACACAGACAGGTCATGATTTCTCTCAATATAAAACAGGAACAATCTACCGCAGAATCGATAGGAGAATGAGTATCTTACATATCACTTCATTAGAAGCTTACTCTGATTATCTTCAAGATAAACCAAATGAGGTAGAAATTTTATTCAGAGATTTATTAATTAGCGTAACAAACTTTTTTAGAGACCCGGAGATATTTGCGCTACTCGAAGAAAAAATTATCCCTAACTTATTTTTAGATAAACTACCGGGGAGTACCACTCGTGTCTGGGTTGCAGGTTGCGCTACTGGGGAAGAGGCATACTCAATTGCAATAGTCTTCCAGGAATACCTTGAAAAAAATAATCTGGATTTTAAATTCCAGATATTTGCAACCGACATTGATAGCCGTGCCATTACAATTGCCCGTGCAGGAATATACCCCGCAAATTTTACTGTCAATATTTCACCCGAACGCTTAAAGCGTTTCTTTATACCGGAATCTAACGAAAAACAATTTCGGATTCATAAAAGTATTCGGGACAAAATCGTATTTTCGGAACAAGATTTAATTAAGGATCCACCATTCTCAAAGCTTGATCTAATTAGCTGTCGCAATCTTTTAATTTATCTCGGTGGAAGTTTACAGAAGAGGCTAATACCATTATTTCACTATGCCTTAAATACTGACGGAGTGCTTTTGCTTGGCACTTCGGAGACAATTGGCGGCTATAACGATTTATTCACAACAATAGATCGTAAATGGAAATTCTACCAAAAGAAAAATATAATTCTAAATAATCAGGAGCTAGGGGTATTTCAATATTTGCCACTAGTTACTAGACATTCTATAACAGACTTCAAACAAGCGCAAAAAATCCAAGTTATTCCCCAAAAAAATTCCCCTTCGTGAACTTACAGAAAAAACAATACTCAGGCAGCTAACACCCCCGAGCGTTTTAGTAAATAGCCAGGGGGATATTTTATATATTCATGGTCATACTGGAATATATTTAGAGCCGTCGATTGGGGAAGCGGGTGTGAATAATATTTTTAAAATGGCAAGACAGGGTTTAACCTCAAGTCTTTCCTCCGCCTTAAATGAATCTAAAAGAACAAAAAAAACTGTAAATCGCTTGGGAATAATGATAAAAACAGACGGTCATTTTGAGAGGATAAACTTAAGTATCCGACTAGTCATAGAAGAAATTCAGAATCGCAGCGAAGTACTATTCCTAGTAACATTTGAAAAAGCTCCCCATTCATTAGAATTAGATTCCAACAAATCAAAAGATAACCAAATATCCCAAAAAGACTCGACCGAATTCGATAATACAAGCATGACAGAGCAAATTTCTATTTTCAAGCAAGAGCTTGCGGCTAAAGAAGATTACCTACAATATATAAATGAAGAATTAGAAACATCTAACGAAGAGATAAAATCTTCTAATGAAGAGATGCAATCAGTCAACGAGGAACTACAATCAACAAATGAGGAGTTAGAGACATCTAAAGAAGAAATACAATCGATAAATGAGGAGCTAATAACCGTTAACTCTGAGTTACAGATGAAAGTAACCGATCTATCAAGAGTCAATAACGATATGAACAATTTGCTCTCCGGTACTGGTATCGCTACTATATTTGTAGATCTTTCGCTAAATATTTTGCGATTTACACCGACCGCTAGGAAAATTATAAATTTTATTCCTGCCGATGTAGGAAGACCAATTGGTCATATACTCTCTAACCTAGTAAATTATGATTCTCTTATTGAAGATACTCAGATTGTATTAGATACCCTAATCCCGAAGGAAATCGAAGTACAAACAAAGGATAATAAATGGTTTGCGCTGAAAATATCACCCTACCGTACAACAGATAATATCATTGAAGGTGCTGTAATTACATTTGTAGATATAACACAAAGTAAACTATTAGAGAAAGCTCTTCAAGTCGAAAAAATAAAACTAAACTTTCAGTCCGCCCTTCTTCAGGCTGTTGGAGAAGCTGTTATTGCAACTGACTTAAATGGGATTATCTTATATTGGAATTTATCTGCTGAAGAAATGTATGGTTGGAAATCTGACGAGGTAATTGGACAGAATATAATCAATATTACCCCCACTTTAAGTAATAAAGACCAGGCGGAGGAGATAATGAATACACTTAGAGCTGGCAAACCCTGGAGTGGTGAATTTCTGGTAAATCATAGAGATGGACATGATTTTTTTATCTGGTTAACAAACACAACCTTAACAGATGAGACAGGAAAAATTTCTGTCATAATAGGCGTTTCAAAGGATATTACAGATAGCAAGAATGCTGAGAAGAAAATTAATGATCTTTTAAAAGAAAAAGAAATAATACTAAAAGAAGTTCATCATAGAATTAAAAACAATATGAATCAAATATTCAGTCTTCTGTCTCTACAGGCAAGACTTTCGGAAGAAACGAAGACTAAAGAAGCTCTCGAAGAGGCAGCAAACCGTGTTCACGGTATGATGCTATTATATGATAAATTGTACCGTTCACCTACATTTCAAGCAATATCGGTTAAAGATTATTTGCCGCAATTAGTGGATGAAATTTTAGAAAATTTTGTAAACCGCGCTTACATTGCGGTAGAAAAAAATATCGATGATTTCGTTCTAGATGTAAAAAAACTCCAGTCGCTCGGAATTATTATCAACGAACTTTTAACAAATATAATGAAATATGCATTCTTGAATAAAACAAGTGGATTAATTCGAGTATCCGCTACATTAGAAAATAAGCTTGTCTCTTTTATTATAGAGGACAACGGAAATGGTATGCCTGATTCGTTAAACTTTGAGACATCAACTGGATTTGGATTAATGCTTGTTCAATTGCTGACTCAGCAACTACAAGGAACGATACGCATCGAGCGAGAGAATGGGACAAAAGTTATACTTGAGTTTAAAGAATAGTAGAAGGTTATTATCCTCTACTCTCCGGAGTCCATCCTACTCCTAAGCTCACCGAGCTTAGGATTTTCCCTATCTAAAAGTTGCGCCAAATCAAACATTTTCCTTGCACGGACAGGAGCTTTCAATTCTAAATAAATTTCCGAGAGCAAGATAAGGTTATTCACATTCTTAGGCTCTCTCAATTTCAATCTTTCTGAATAATCTGCGGCTAATTCATAATTACCAATCATCTTATAACTCTTGGCAGTAGCAAAAAGAAAGGTTGCTTCTTCCGGGTATAAGTCGATAAAAGTTGTATAAAGCTCAGATGCCTTACTAAAATCTCCCAGTTTATAGGCAATATTTGCCTTTAGCCTCATATAACTTTTAGAAGTAGATACTTCTAGTTGCGCTAATACTTCATTTGCCTTCTTATACTCCTCTTTGTTATAATGCTCAAGGGCTGGTTTTAAGGAAGAGGATTCGTTATCGTCGAACGCCGGATAAGGTTCATTATACTCAATTCGTAAAAGACTAAAATCGTCTGTTAACTCACCCTTGCTTTCTGTAATAGAAAAAATCTTTTCTAGATCTGCATTTGCTTCCTCTACTGTTTTTAAGAAAAGGCTTTCGTCTTCATTGATAACCCGTCCGCCCCGATCATCGATTCCAATTTTTATATCATCTTTTCCATCTGATCCCATTAGAACTATATCTTCATTCTCTAATTTAAAAGTATTAATTCTAAATTCTCCTGAATATTCAGCGGTCATCATTCCAATCTTGTGAAGGTTTAATTCTTTTTCAATAAACGAAGCTTTTCTATCACGATAGAGAACGCAAAATGGATGTTCTGCGTTAATATAATAAATGAAACCTCTCTCGTTATCCACTAGCCCCATCACAACAGAAACCATCATCGACCCATCAAAGGTATCGAATATGCTCTGCAATTCCTGGAATGCAAGTTTTAACCAGCGCTCTGGAAATACAGATTCGTCTTTGGAAAATATTTTACCTCTAGATAGAATGGATTTGAATACAACTCCGAGTGCAAGTGCTCCCCCTGCCCCCTGAATGGATTTACCCATTGCATCCCCATTTAAAAACGCAGTGTATTTTCTTCCCTTAAGATGAATGATTTCTGAAATACAAATATCTCCACCGATTTCGTGAACTTTATTCTTAAATTCAAATTTCTTTTTTTGATGAGTTAAAATTTTAATCTTAACTTTATCATCACCACGAACGTTAGACGCTAGAGGTTGGATGATTAGAGTAGTGAGAAAATAATCGCCGTCCTGATGTTCTTTTAGAAGCTTCACTTCTTGCAGTGTTTCATTTAATGCTTTCGTTCTTTCATCTACTTTATTTTCAAGATTCTTATTCAAATCTTCGATTTCATTGTGAACAGAAATAAAGCGGTTTGCAAGCACCCCGGCAAATCCGAGAATGTATATAAAAAATGCATATTTAGAAAAAGAAAGCCCTGTATTAAGAATAAGCGAATCAAGAATATCATATATCGCGGCTAATATAAAAATGACAAGACCGACTAATAATCGTTTTGCGTTACCAATCTCCTCTTTAATAGCAAGATAAAAAATTCTTCCTATCAGTGGGATGCCACATGTAAGAACAGATATTTGCCATAGACGCAGAATATATTCAGCCTGATACATTTCGGGGCTAATTAAAGTTAGACCACAAATGACATAAGAGAAATAGCTATAAATTTTAGTCCACTTGCTTGCTTTATTGAAAAATAAATAATCTAATGATTGACTCAAAAAAGAAAACCCAGGGTATAATACCGCAAGCTCCATCCTCTGGATAATCGATGTATCCCACGGATTTTCAAAAATTGCAGAACTTCTTGTATAAATATATACACTTACAATAAGCGAAAATGCACCATAGTAAAAATTATATACTTCAATTCTTCTTCGATAAAATAAAAATAGATGATAAAGACCTACGGTAAGGTAAACAGTGAGTAATGCGAGAGTTACCCTATCTTGTTCATCGTATTTAATATTATCATATAAACCAAAGTCATAATAGCGCGTAAGATAAAAGCCAGTATGATCAAACTTTGGATGCCCGGAAAGCTTTACTAGTAGCTGATTGCTATTAGCCTTCATAAATTCTTTGGGAACCTGGTAAACAACTCCTCTTACTGTGCGATGAAAGGAAACTTTTCCATCTTTAATTTCTCCTTCTTTTGCAATTAGGTTTCCATTTAGATAAATTTCAAAAACTTCTCCAATTTCCCCAAAGCGAATGCCTGCATGTTTGGGATAATTTAGAATATCCTCTGGAATATCGAAATAAGTCATTAGTGTATAAACACCAAGCTCACCCTCTTTTGGAAAAAGTTTATTCATCCAAATAGGAAAGGCTTCCACTTTTTTCCATTGATCTCCCGGCTTTTCTAAAGAAATAAAAGAAGAATCGTAGGAATCTAAAGCATACCAGGTTCTAAGAAGGCAACTATTTGCATCAGAGCAATTTTTTACCAGGTCAATTCGATCTATGGAAAAAATCGAAAGTGGCAAGAATAGGAAAAGTGTAGCTAAAAATATCTTCGTTTTAATTTTCATTGCTAATGTCTTATACAGGATTATTTAAAATAATACTAACATAAATTTATAGCAACAAATAAAAAATTGGAAATTTATTTCCTACACAGTATAGATTTCCCTAATCCTTAATTTACAAACAGCCGAGCTATCGTGCAACGTCATTAAGTTAAGAAAAAAGCAATGTCACGCAAAGGGTTTTAAAAGAGCTATTTATCGCTGGATTTATCATGAATTCTAATATTTCGTATTGTGAAAAAAAATCTTAGCGTCTCTGCGCCTTTGCCTGACCTCTTATCTTAATAACATTGAGTATCGCGGGGTATTGATTCATTAGATTTATCTAATATTTTGACTATGGTAAAAATAGTATTGAATCTGAAAAATAGCTTGCTAGGTGGAACGTTATAAGCAAAATTCCAAGAGAATGAACACAGAAGAATACTTAGATCAGTACCTGCAAGACAATATTAGTGAATCAGAAACCCTTAATAGTATGAGAAGCGTTATATCAGAATTTGCCGCCAGAGCGCCGAAGATTCTCGTAACAAAATGCATTGATGGAAGAGTGCATGGAAGTAAGCAAAAGGGTTACCCGGCAACTACCATTCGATTTGGAAGAACAGATGGGAATAATGTTTCAACGGATAAGAACAACTATTGGTTTTGGAATCGAATCGACAATGTCGCAAATAATGCACATTGCAATACGCCCGAGATGCCTGCAATATTTATTGCATATATGCATAGATCTGACCTGGGTCTTGGCTGTGCAGCGCATAATAACAACGAAGAAGAAGCCTACGAAGCAATTACAAATCAGACGAGTGCCATTCGAAAGATTTTTAAACCGGAGAGACTTTATGTTCTGGAGGGGATTACAAATACGGATACAATGGCGGAGACTCTTATCTTTGAAAGTTCTATTCGAATTAGTGCGGAAGAAATTATCAAGGATTTTAATTTAAAAGATTTATCTGATGTATTCTATAAAGGTTTTCTTAAGTATCCGCTCAAGGATCCTGCGACTGCTAGGTTTGTAAACTTTAAAACACCAGAGGAGCTAATGCAAGGTAGCCTCCCCTTGTTTCATTCTAATTTTCAAACTTCCCTTGCGATGAAATCATTTTTACTTCTTGAGATTTCTAAAATCGTTTATGAAGATGATTATCCTTCTCAAAAATTAATTCAACCTGATATTCTAAATGCGTTAGTCTCCTCTCTCAGTAAAATAAAATCATTACCTCGAACCTTACTTGCTCCTTTTCTCTATCAATGCTTTTGGAATATTGGCTATTCTCTCTACCAGAGAAAAAAACTTCTAGCGATGCCAGAGGAAGAAAAACAAAAGCACCTCGATCATGACGAAGAAATCATTTGCTACGGGGATGGATTCGAACTCCTTGCTAGAAATAAAACAATTCTTGTAAAAACAGGACGCGGTGATGATGTGAACGCACTCCAAGTAGCAAAGAAAGTCCTAGATAAAAATCGAGCAAGAAAATCGCAAGATTTTGCGCTGATCATTCATTTGAACATTGAAATTAGTGGCGAGCTAGTGAACTGGGAGGATTTCAACGAAACAATATCCTCTCGCATGCATACCATGACGCGCCATATTGATGAAGTCTTTGGGAATAATGCTGTTATCCTCACAACGTATTCCTATCGCGATCAAAAAAGATTTTACCCTATCGTAACAAGAAAAGATCCACGTGTAATTTATCCAGTCAACCTATTAGAAGGAATCAATTCCACAATCCGCTTCTCAAACATGGCACTCAAGAGCAGAGAAGCGTTATACGCTACGGATAGACTTTAGCAGTTATTTCTCCGTATGAACGTGTACACTATGTAAAGCCTTTATATATTGTGCACGCTCGTATTCAAACGGAGTATGGTATTTAGCCGCACTCATGCTTCCTATCATTTGAGTGACCGATTCGTATTCATGCTTTTCCATCCAGGCGATCATGTCTTTTTCAATCACGGATATTTTTCTAATTCCTTCTCGAATCAATACTGAACAGAGCATACCCACATTAGCCCCTGCCATAAGAAGTTTCAACATATCCTCAGCCTTATGCACTCCACCGGTTCCTGCTAAATCACAATGAATCTTTGAATAAAGAAGTGCAATCCAACGAAGCGAAAGCCGTAGGTCATTAGACGTAGAAAGTTGCACATGGGATTTTACTTCTAAGTGTTCTAAATCAAAATCAGGTTGATAGAATCTATTGAATAGAACAAGCGCATTCGCACCCATATTCG